>DAOPJR010000092.1:5840-9873 GCA_035399765.1 Draconibacterium sp.
TCTTCAATGGCGTATTTTATCGGGATGTTTTCAAAAATTTCATACTTCTGAAGTGTTTCAAGGAACGCATTCCAATTGTGTTCCGGTACACTCATCTGAGCATTTATCCCTTCGCGGGCCACATAAATCCGCCCAAAACAATCCAGTGGAAACCAGTCGCGAAACAAATCATCACGGAAAGTTTGAGGATCGTCGAGGATAAAATACCTGTAGAAAGAAATGGTTTTTCGCTCAAAGGTTTCTTCTGCCAGGCGCTGTTTTAATTCTTCCTTGTTTATACGGTTGTACAGATGCATGCAATTTTATTTAAAAACTGGCGGCAAAAATAATTATTTCAGAAGAAAGAGCAAAAAAGAGGTTTTATTCTTTAAATGAAAGATTGCAAAATAAAAAACCCTGACAGTTACGCCAGGGTCTATATCATTTCAGAAAGCAATATTACAATACTAAAGTAACGATATTTGAACAGGCACTTCCATCCGTTTCACATACCTGGAAGGTGAAAGTCCCGCTCGATCTGGCCATATTTAATGTTTCGGCGCCATCATTTGCTGTTGTGGTATAATCAGCACCATTAACCTTTACACTAACACTGCTGCCATTTGCTCCTGTCCAGCTTAAATCAACATATCTGGTACCTCTTACTTTTCTCATCACAGCTGTTAATGCGATGTCCCCAACAGGTGGTGTTGAAGTAACAGTAACTGGTTTAGTGGTTGATGCTTGCAGAGCACCATCTGTTACGGTAAGGCTAACATTGTATGTTCCTGCAGCTGCATAAGTATGAGAAGGACCGGATAATGTAGATGTAGTTCCGTCTCCAAAATTCCAGCTAACTATACTTACTGCATCACCATCAGGATCGGTACTTGTATTCGTAAAGATCACGCTCAATTCATTAATTGATGTTGTGAAACTAGCTACCGGAGCATGATTTACCGGATCTACAGTCCCTCCACTGGTTGCTACACCAATCGGATCGGCATTTCCGTCCGGATCATTAATTACATAACCATCAGTTACAGGAGCACCCCAAACTAAAATTCCAGCCATATGTGGAGTAGCCATAGATGTCCCACTCAAAGTAGCATAACCTCCATCTTTGTAGGTAGAATAAATGCTAACTCCAGGTTCGCAGTAGTCTACCGGAGGATTTCCGTAGTTCGAGAAATAAGCAAAAACATCATTAACATCCATGGCAGAGATGGTGTAAATATTGGTGCCATTCACTCTGGCTGGAGAATGGTTATTGGCATCGTCACTTTCATTACCTGCTGCAAGAGCAAATTTAATTCCTGTCAGAGACGCATTATAAATGGCTTCATCAAGAGGGGCGTAAACGCTGCCACCTAAACTCATATTTGCAACATCACCCGGTGCGCCGTTGGCAGCAACAAAGTCAACCCCGGCAATAACCCCTGTTGTAGATCCACTACCTCTTTTATCAAGCACTTTTACCGGAATTAGGGTAACACCGGCAGCAACACCAACAACGCCAACAGAATTGTCAAGAGCTCCAATAATTCCGGCACAATGTGAGCCGTGTCCGTTATCATCATCAGGCGTGGTAACCGTTGTAATAAATGTTGTCCCCCTCGAAGCATCAACGTTCAGATCTTCATGAGTCAAATCAATACCGGTATCTATCACCCAAACCACTTTGCTTCCGGTGTAAGTACTACCTCCGTTTACTCTGGTAATCCCCGGAGGAATCACTTGTGCAGCTTCTGTGGTAATTGCTCCTGGTTTGGCATATGGTGTAATCAAAGAAATAATTTGATCTTTTTCTACATATTTTACAGATGGATCATTCTGCAGTTTATTTAATTGTCCCGGAGGAATTTTTACAGAAAAACCTTTTAATGCCGTACCATACATGTATCCAAGCTCCCCATCAGAAATGCCGGCACGTTTCAAAATCTTTTCTGAAACTGCTTTTACGGCATTTTGCTTCTTTTCGTATCCTTTTAGTTTTACTAATTCCTGGTTAAGATCAGCATCCTGCAGAACAACAATGTAGCTTTCTTTTTTAAGCGAAGCAGATTTAAGTTCCAGATCATTGATAGCTTCCTCGTTTACCAGGCTATCATTACAAGCATTTGCCAGTGCCAATACAAACACAAGTGCAACTAGTTTAAACAGCAATTTTTTCATTGTGAATTCTTTAAATAGAGATTAATAGAATGAGTTTGTCATGCTTAATTTAAACATTATTTTGCGTAATGTAAACATTTGGTCAAAAAAAATAGCTACTTATTAAAAAATAGCTATTAAACTGAAGGTATTACTTTAAAAGTGTAATTACATTCTCTTTTATCTTCTCAAATTCTGCAGGTTCAAAGCCTATTGAGGAGTAAGCAACTTTCCCGTCTTTAACGATAATAAAATTTCGTGGAATATTTTGTTTGGCATACAATGAAAAGACTTTTCGCTCAGGATCGGGATAGAATGGCATAGTAAATCCCTGGTCGGTTTTGAATTTATTGACTTCTTCCCATTTGTGTTCACGACCCAGAATGATCAATACAAAATCATCATTGTCTTTATACTGATCGTACACTTCTTTTTGAAGATGGGGAAGTTCTTTTCTGCAAGGTCCGCACCATGTGGCGAAAAAGTTGATCCATACCACTTTCCCTTTCAGTTCGGAAAGTTTCATTGTTTTTCCTGGTGCGGTTTCAAAAGTAAAGTCGGGTGCCGTTTCACCTGTTTTTACAAGGGTGAATTCATCTTGTGCAAAAAGTGTTATAGTTGCTAAAATTAAAATAGAAAATAAGATTAGTTTTTTCATAGAAGTTGATCTTTGGAAAAACACAGCATTTTTCATTTCGATGCTATGTAGGTTTTAAATTATTTCTTCAGAAAATCCAGTACAGATTGTTCAATACGGTCCTGAATTTTCGTGGTATCTGATTTAATAAAAGTATCTCCTGTGATGTGTTCATATAATTCAATGTAACGATCAGAGACTGAAGCAACAAATTCTTCGCTCATTTCAGGCACTGTCTGTCCTTCTTTACCTTGGAAACCGTTTTCAATCAGCCATTGGCGTACAAATTCTTTTGAAAGCTGTTTTTGACTTTGACCCTTTGCCAGTCGATCTTCATATCCTTCGGAATAAAAATACCGGGAAGAATCGGGTGTGTGAATTTCGTCAATCAAGTAAATTTTTCCGTCTTTTTTGCCAAATTCGTATTTGGTGTCCACTAAAATCAGACCTTTTTCGGCTGCCATTTCGGTGCCACGCTGGAACAATTTACGGGTATAGTCTTCCAGCATCAGGTAATCAGCTTCATCCACCAAACCCTGAGCGATAATGTCTTCACGCGAAATATCTTCGTCATGTCCTTCTTCTGCTTTGGTAGTTGGAGTGAGAATCGGTTCTGCAAATTTTTGGTTTTCAACCATTCCTTCGGGCATCGGTACTCCGCAAAGCGAACGTTTTCCATCGCGGTACTCGCGCCAGGCGTGTCCAGTCAGGTAACCACGAATCACCATTTCAACTTTAAAAGGTTCACACATGTGACCGACAGTTACGTTTGGGTCGGGAGATGCAATTTTCCAGTTTGTAACAATGTCGGAGGTAGCATTGAGAAACTTCTCAGCAATTTGGTTAAGAACCTGTCCTTTGTAAGGAATTCCTTTTGGAAGCACGACATCAAACGCAGAGATACGGTCGGAAACCACCATTACCAGAAACTCGTCATTAATGTTGTAAACGTCACGTACTTTCCCTTTATAAAGGCTTTTTTGTCCAGGAAAGCTGAATTCTGTTTTTGTTAAAGCGTTACCCATTTTATTGTTGTTTTTAATTGTTATTATTGATTTGACTCCTTTTTAATTCAACATCTTTATTACAATTTGACAGCTTATTTGTTTATTCTTTTTCATCCTTTGCCTTACTCTCAGCCTTCATCTTTTCAACGTGTTCCTGGTGTTTATCATATGCTTCTACAATATCGCGTACCAACTTGTGTCTCACAATATCTTTTTTGTCGAAATGAATGGTGGTAATTCCTTCAATGTGTTTCAA
>DAOPJR010000092.1:9973-13194 GCA_035399765.1 Draconibacterium sp.
GCGAATTTCTTTTCGAAAGAAACTATTTCGTTGGGTTCACCCTGTATGAAGAGCGTATTTCCACGCGCAGTTATATTGATTTTTGGGAAAAGCTTTTTGATCAAATCGATCTTCGAATTGTTGATCCCGAAAAACTCGAGCAAATCGATTCCTTCCAGTAAAATTTGTTTGTCCAAAGTGTTCTGACTGTTCTTTTAAGTTGAGTCTCAAAAGTACAAAATTAATTCAATTCTCTCCCTTTTGCACTCCTTCCCAATATCAAGTATTAACCAAATACATTTTTCTGAAGTCACCGTCACTATTGGATTCTGCGCTCGATTGCGAAACTACCGATCTTTATTTGTGAATAACTTTGTAGCAGCACTTCAAATCGGTTGCATCTGATTGGTTATTTTCGAAGATCTAATATTTATATTATGGATCCTAGATTAAAAGCTTTCGAAGAGCTACTGAATATCATGGATGAGTTGCGCGAAAAATGTCCGTGGGATAAAAAGCAAACACTTGAATCGTTGCGCAAGCTAACTATTGAGGAAACATACGAATTAGGGGACGCCATCTTGAAAAACGATCTCCAGGAAATAAAAAAGGAACTGGGCGACCTGATGTTGCACATCGTTTTTTATGCTAAGATCGGATCTGAGAAAGGAGCTTTTGATATGGCAGATGTGTTGGAAGGCATAAACAAAAAATTGATTTACCGCCACCCACATGTTTTTGGCGAGGTGGATGTAGATGGCTCAGCACGTAAAGTTGAACAAAATTGGGAAGCTTTAAAACTGAAGGAAAAAGGCGGTAATAAGCGTGTACTTGAAGGTGTTCCTACGGCAATGCCAGCGCTTGTTAAAGCGAACCGGATTCAGGAAAAGGCTAGTGGTGTGGGTTTCGATTGGGAATACCGCGAGCAGGTGTGGGATAAAGTGCGCGAAGAAGTAAACGAACTCAGCCACGAAATTGACAAAGTGGATGAAGATAAAATGGAAGCCGAATTTGGCGACCTGTTTTTTGCGATGGTGAATGCTGCCCGTTTATATGGCATTGATCCTGAGGCCGCACTCGAACGCACCAACCTGAAATTCATCAAGCGATTTAATTACCTCGAAAGCCAAACACTACTAAAGGGCAGAAATTTGCATGATATGAGCCTTGAAGAGATGGATAAATACTGGGAAGAAGCGAAGAAATTTGAGTAGGCAGTGATCAGTCACAGTTTGCAGTATTTTGGATTCTTTTTGTTTGCAGTCTGTAATTTATACTTTTTTAATATTCTGCTATTCAACTTAATAAAGGCAGTACTTGTTTTAATAACGAGATCATGAATTTAAAACATGAAGTTATGACAAGTAAAAAAATGATTACAGTTGAAACAATCATCAATTCAGACACAGAACAAGTGTGGGAATGCTGGACCCACCCTGATCATATTACAAAATGGAATTTTGCCTCGGAAGACTGGTGGTGTCCGCGTGCGCAGAATGATTTAAGAGTTGGAGGAAAGTTAACTTCCCGTATGGAAGCCCGTGATGGAAGTATGGGATTTGATTTCACCGGAACATACACCCGAATTGAACCGAACAAACTTCTTGAATACGAAATAGAAGATGGTAGGATTGTATCCGTTCAGTTTGAAAACAGGGATAACAAAACAGTTTTAACCGAAACTTTTGAGGCTGAAAATACCCATCCGATTGAGATGCAAAAGGCTGGCTGGCAGTCGATTCTTGATAATTTCAAAAAACATGTAGAGAGTTTGGACTAATATAAATATCTCAGAGTTTGTTTCTTTTTCACTTTTTTTTGTTCAATTCTAAAGACTATCAGGTAAATTAGGGTTCGCATTGTGTTGAATCTGGCATAAACCTGATAATATGAAAACCATTTCTGTTTTTTTGCTTTTTATTGTTCTTCTTTCGTGTAAATCTACCTATAAGAATGAGGAAAGTTTTCCGATTAGCAAATCGGAACTTCAGGATAAAATTAAAGGTGGCTGGGCCGGCCAGGTAATTGGATGTACTTACGGAGGTCCAACCGAGTTCCGTTACCTTGGTAAAATGATTTCCGATACTGTTTCAATCCCGTGGGACGAAAACCGTTGTTTGTGGTATTACGAAAATGCTCCCGGATTGTATGACGATGTTTACATGGACCTCACGTTTGTAGATGTATTTGAAAAGGAAGGACTGGATGCCCCGGCAGCTTCGCACGCCCTGGCTTTTGCCAATGCCGATTACATGTTATGGCACGCCAACCAGGCTGCACGCTACAATATTCTGAATGGAATTATGCCACCTGAGTCCGGTTTCTGGACCAACAATCCGCATTCCGATGATATTGATTTTCAGATTGAAGCCGATTTTGCAGGCTTGATGTCGCCGGGAATAGTAAACACTGCTTCCGAAATTTGTGATAAGATCGGGCATATTATGAATTACGGCGATGGCTGGTACGGGGGTGTTTACGTGGCGGCCATGTATTCGCTTGCTTTTGTTTCCAATGATGTGGACTATGTGGTTAACGAAGCTTTGAAGTCTATCCCGGAGGAATCAGAGTTTCACCAGTGTATCAGCGATGTAATTCAGTGGCATCAGCAATATCCCGCTGACTGGACAAAAACCTGGAAAGAAGTACAAAACAAATGGTCGCATGACATTGGCTGCCCGGACGGCGTTTATCGCGATTTTGATATCGATGCCAAAATCAATGCAGCGTATATCGTTGTTGGCTTGCTATACGGAGAAGGTGATTATACCAAAACGCTTGATATCTCTGCACGGTGTGGACAGGACTCTGATTGTAATCCTGCCAGTGCTGGCGGTATTCTGGGAACCATGATCGGCTACTCGAATATTCCGGAAGAATGGAAAAAGGCTGTTTACCCGGTAGAAGACATGGATTTTAAGTACACAACCATGTCGCTGAACGATGTGTATGAAATCGGGATGAAACATGCTTTGCAAATCATTACCCAAAATGGTGGGAAAGTGGAAGGTGAAACTATTTCAATTCCTGCTCAGAAAATTCAGCCTGTAAAACTGGAAGTGGGTTTTGAAGGTCATTATCCAAAAGAAAGAACGGTAGTTGGAAAACAATTGGATTTGGGAAATACTGAAGCTGTGGTAGAATTCAACGGAAACGGATTTGTGCTGACAGGTTCTGCCCAAAAAGAAGAAGCATTGGACGATGAAGTTCTGCAACTCGAAATGAGCATCGACGGGGGAGAA
>DAOPJR010000093.1:0-3883 GCA_035399765.1 Draconibacterium sp.
ACCCGAACTATGGGCATACACATTTCCATGAGCATCTTCTACTTTTACACCGCCACCACTTGAACTTAATCGAATATCTCCATTTTGATTTACAGCACTAACACCGCCGCCCGATGACCTGGCTTCTGTAGTTCCGGTAACATTTTCCAGATGAACTCCCCCGCCACTACTTGAAAACTTGTGCGTTCCTTCCACACCATAAATTTTCACGCCGCCTCCGCTGGAACTAACATCACACGACATTTCTTTTGGAACGATAATCGTTAACGAAATTCCAACATTGTTTAAGAAATTAAAGCGTGTCTTACGTTCAACCTTTGCAGTAATAACAGAACCACTTTTAGAGAAATCAAGATTAAAATTTTCAAGTATCTCATCCAGATCGGAGTCAGAAGAAGACAGAATTCTACCATTCTTCCTAACAAATGCCTGAATTTCCACTTTTGGCTGATTATGAGTTTTTACCACCACCCCGCCACCTGATGATGAAGCATTCAAGGTTCCCGGCTGGTTCATATCGAAGGTCTTAATAATGGTAGGTTGATCATCTTTTGAGAATGCATTCAGCGTTAGCAGTGCAATCAGCATCACAATCAGTGAGCATTTTTTAAAATCTATTCTGGTCTTCATAATATGTCTTTTTTTGTTTAATTAAGCTTATCTTTTATAAGACGATTATCTTTCTCCATAGTTACAGTCTATTTTGTCGATCTCTGAAGATTCACTTTTTCACCTTCTTCCATGGGGCAGTTGCCATCTGAGGTCTGCCTGTGCACTCATCCGTAACAAGCTCCAGGATAAGTTCATCGTCTTGTAACTTAAATTTATATTTTCCTAAATCTCCCGCGCAAGCCATTGGCCCCACTTTGTCGTTAAACTGAATAATGTTATTTTCAATTTTGTAATCACCAGCAACACAAACGTCACCCATCGAGTTCAATAGCTTATATGATGTTTCATCGAATTCGATATAGAAAGTCCCCATCTCGCCAAGCTTAATTTCAAACTTTTCATTAGCAAACTGTGCTTTTACATTTACTGAGAAAGCAAGTAAAATCAGGAATAGCAAAAAGATTTTTGTTTTCATCGGTTATTGTTTTTATTGTTAACGAATTCTTTTCGATAAGTTTCTATCCCTGTTTTATATCTAAATCGATAATTTACAGAATCTCAAATCCTGAGATTTCTGCAAAAAACCATTGTTTATACGACGCATAAATCTTTAGCCGGTTACAAATTCACAAACCTATTAATCAATCATTTATCCATTTCCCTCTGTTCAACTTAAACTAATGATTGATACTGCTTTAATCCCGTTTTTTTAGACTATATACCCGTAATTACTCATACCTCAGAGCCTCAACCGGATTTCTTGTCGCTGCTTTCCACCCCTGCCAACTAACAGTTAACAATGCAATTCCCAAAGCTAATATTCCGGCTAATGCAAATATCCACCAGCTTAAAGTGGTTTTATAAGCAAAACCCTGCAGCCACTTATTCATTGAGTAGTAAGCGACTGGAGTAGCGACCATAAAAGCAATAACTATCCATATTACGAAGCTCCGGTTGAGCATTTTCATGATCTCGGCAATGGTAGCACCGTTTACTTTGCGAATGCCTATTTCTTTTACTCTTTGCTGCGAAACCAATAATGAAATTCCTAACAATCCCATTGAGCTAATGAAAATAGAAATGAGGGTAAATATGCTCAAAAGACGTGCCTGCAACAATTCAGTTTTATATACTTTCTTGTACATTGCCCCTACATATTCGTACGAAAACGGGTATGTAGGAAACATCTCATTCCAAACCGACTGCATGTCTTCCAAAGCAGCATTCTTCATTCCGGGTTTAAATGAAACAACAAAATTTAATAACCAAAGCTTGTCGCGTTTAAAAAGTACCAGTGGCCCCACTTTCTTTTTCAGACTCGAAAGGTGAAAATCTTTAACAACCCCGGTAATTTTCCCGGCAGGTATACTGACAGCAGGAGTTGGAGATTTTAATTTGAAACTCTTACCTACAATTTCATCGGGATTATTGAAATTCATTAAACGCATCGCTGCTTCGTTAATGATGAATTCACCAGATCCTTCAGCATCGGCATTTTTCCCGGAGAAATTACTGCCACTTAGAAACTGAAGGTCAAACAGGCTGGCAAACGAATAATCGACCGGGAAAACCCCTACTCTTTTCTGCTCATTCTCATTGGTTTGCTGGCCTTCTATTTCGAAATCAAATGCATCATTCGCTTCACCTCCGGGAGGCTCAAGCATGGCCGAAACCGATTCAATCGTATTGTGTTTCAGCAGCTCGGCCTTAAACACTTCAAACTTTTGCTGAACACTTGCGTGTACCGATTCAAAGCAAATGATATTATCTTCCTTTGATCCCATTGAACTAGTGAGTGCAAAATTGGTTTGCCTCGAAATAACAATGACCGCAGCAATAAGAATAATAGCAAAAGTGAATTGCGAAATAATAATTCCGCGGTTTACCTGAATATTACCGGTTTTCATCAGGTTACGATCCGTTCGGTAAATTTTCCCGATACTTTGTTTCAAAACAGGTTGTAAGCCCGACAAAATGCCAAACACACTAAAAACAAGGACAGACAAAAGAATCAACACAACATTATTGCTGAAAAGATTGATCGCGAAATAGTTACTGATAAAGGAATTGACGAAAATGCTTATAGACAAAGCGACAAGGATAGAAACCATAACAATAAAAATGCTTTCTACTGCAAAATATTTCAGGTTCATGTGCCGGCTTGAACCAAGTACCCTGTTAATGCTTACGAACTTGCTGTTGAAACCTGCCATTCCTAAGTTCAGGCTTGCGTAATTACTCATCGAGATCAGCAACAAGATAAATGCAGCAATGGACAACACATAAATATTTGTCATATTTCCATTGGCTTCAATCTCACGTAATTTATCCGAATGCAAATGAATGTCTGTGATATTCTGTAAATGAGCCTCTGTTTCGATCTTATCAGCCGGCTGCCCGTATTGCTTTTCCAGAAACTGCGCATATCCGGAAGTGATGTTTGCCGGATTGGAATTGTTCCTGAGCAGCAGGTAAGTAAAAGCCCAGCCAGTGATTTTCCCCTTTGCAGGGGTAGTAACCAAATCGGGATGAAAATGGCTGTTTTGCGGAAAGTCTTCCATCACCCCTTTCACCGTAAAATCAGATTGCTCGCCGTAGTACTGTCCTGCCGGTAATGAAATCACCCGACCAACCGGGTCTGTATTTCCAAATACTTTCTTTGCAAAAGATGCTGAAATCACCATCGATCCCGGCATATTAAGTACCATATTTTTATCTCCAATCAAAAGTTCGGCATCAAAAACCTGGAAGAAAGTGGAATCGGTCTCAAAAGCTTCATTAATGTTATAATATTGTTCATTATACATCACCACCCCGCCTTTCATCGGCGAAAGACGAACGTAACTTTCGATTTCAGGAAAATAGGCTGCCATTTCCGGAACCTGTTCCGAATTGTAAATACGGGCAAAATGATTATTCCCAAAAAATTCGGGATTGGTAAGCGTAAAACGGTAGATACGAGCCGAATTAACATGAAACACATCGTAGGTCAATTCATTTTTCAGAAAAAGAGTTATAAACAAGATACCACTTAATCCGAGTGCCAGTCCAACAACTTTAATGAAGTTAAGAAAAGGTCGCTTTTTCAAATTTCTAATAACAAACTGAATCAGCATAATTTATATCGTATTTCTATATTAATAATTATCTATTCATACCTTAACGCTTCAACCGGGTTCCGTGTAGCTGCCCGCCAGCTTTGCCAGCTTACCGTTAATAATGCAATGCCCAATGCGAGAAGTCCGGAAAGTGCAAATATCCACCAGCTTAA
>DAOPJR010000093.1:3983-13129 GCA_035399765.1 Draconibacterium sp.
TTGCCGGTACAAGTCTGCCATGTGTTCATCCATAAACTGAAACGCGAAAGGTTCATCCGGGTATATACTTGCCCATTTTTTCTGAATGGCTTTGATATTTTGTGGTTCCGTTTTAATGAAAAGGTAAGCAGGTTGTTCTTCCAGCATTGTAAATTTTAAAGGCTCGATAGGGTTATTCAGTGCATCGAAATGAAAATCTTTAACCACCCCGATTATTTTTTGAGGAGGCGTTTCGTCTAGAATCTTTCCGAGAGGTTCATCCCATCCCATCATTCTGGCATAGGTTTCGTTTACAATCACCGATTTATCTTCATCAGCGGAATTACTACCTGAGAAATTACGGCCTTCCAGCATTTGAATTCCCAACAAATCAATATAATTCTCATCAATTTGAGGCTGATTTAATACAAACTGCACATCGTTCCCCTGGTCATCCTTACTTGCCATAATGGCCTTCATCCAGTTACCGGTTGTGCCCAGGTTGGTACCTCCTCCGCCAAAAGCCAGCGATTTTACTTCAGGAAGCGATGAAAGTTCCTGCCGGATAACTTCTTTTCCCGGGAAATTTTCGGGTTCCGGAGGAATCGTAATAGCTACCAGCTGATCTTTATCGAAGCCCAGTTCAGCATTTTTCATAAACTGAATCTGGCTCCAAATCATCATCAATCCGGCAATCATAACAATGGCCACTGCATTCTGAAAAGTAACCAGAGATTTCCCAAACAAACCAAACCCGCTCTTTTTTACCGATACAGATTTTGTGGTTTTAAAAGCAGGGTACAAACCTGTTACCACCCCGAAAAGCACAAAAACACCCAGTACATAGACAGCCATTTTCAAAACAGTGATAAGATCAAAATCCTTTTCGAAAAGATGATTAAAGACCGGGTAAAGCACAGTAGCTAAACCTATTGACATAAGAGCAGCAAGAAAAACGTTTAGTACCGATTCGCTAACTACGTGATAATAAATCCACCATTTCCCGCACCCGATGGTTTTACGAATACTGAATTCCTGTTCCCTCTTATCCAGCTGTGCCAAAGTCAGGTTGGTATAATTGATTCCGGCAATAACAAGAACCAGCAAGGCAATCACAGAAAAAGCATAAACGGTTGTTTTATTTCCTTTGGGTGTATCAGCCAGCAAACTGTTATCGAAATGAATGCTTTGCAGAGGCTGCAGATTATGTACCAGTTGAAAATCGCCAAGAATTTTATGTAAATCAGAATATTTCTCAGCCGTTAACTGATCAATTTTATTTTTTAGCTCAGAAATTTCAGGACTCGTGGTTTTCAGATATACATAGTAATCGCCCCAGTCGACCAATTCGCCCGTTCCGTCAAATTCAGACGGGATGAGTGCTGAAAACTGAAGATCGGTATTGGTAGGCAGATCTTTTATTACGCCGGTAACTTCATAGTCCTTTTTGTCGATGGTTATTTTTTGTCTCATCGGAGATAAATCTCCGAAAATGCTTTTCGAAAGTTCTTCCGTCAAAACGATTGTATTGGGCGATTTTAAAAACCCTTCAGAACTTCCAATAACTGCCGGGTAAGAAAACACATTGAAAATGGAAGGTGTCGCCTTCCTGACACTGATGTTATCAAACTCTGTTTCACCAAATTTTAAAGTACGGCCACCTTCTGTTTCAACACAAACAAAATCCTCGATCTCCGGGCACTGTTCTTTCAGAATCTGAGCAAAAGGAGGATTTGCCAGCGCCATATATGTATTTTGCCCGGATGGAGAAATGAGTGAAGTAGTGAGTCTGAAAATCCGGTTTGCACCCGGGTGATAGTTGTCGTAGGTAACTTCGTTTTTTACATAAAGCGAAACAAAAATAAAAATCAACATGGCCACTGAAAGTCCAGCCATATTCAGAAAAAAATCGAGTTTGTTTTTCCTGATGATTCGTAAGATATTTTTGACCAGCATAATTATTGTTTAAATTATATTACACTATCATTACACGATTTGGCTTTATTCATATCTCAGCGCTTCAACAGGATTTTGCGTAGCTGCTCTCCAGCTTTGCCAGCTAACTGTTAGCAACGCAATTGCCAATGCCAACAATCCGGCAAAGGCAAATATCCACCAGCTCAGGTTGGTTTTGTAGGCAAAATTCTCAAGCCATTTATTCATGGCGAAATATGCGACGGGCGTGGCAACTACAAATGCAATTACAACCCATTTTACAAAGTCTTTATTCAGCAAAGCGAGAATTTCAGATACTTTAGCTCCATTTACTTTGCGGATGCCTATCTCTTTCACTCGTGCTGAAGAAATAAGCAATGATATAGAAAAGAGATTAATTACACTGATTATTACCGAAACCAGGATAAAAAGCCGGAATATTTTTATCAGTTGATTTTCCGATTCAAACTGTCTGTTGTAGTAATCTTCCAGAATTACATATTCAAAAGGATAATTGGGGAAAGTTGCGGCAAATCTTTCTTTAATAAATGGAAGAACAGAAGCATAATCGGCAGTAGCCGTTTTTATTGAATAATTTCCCCAAATCATATTTTGGGTCCAGTCCATTAGAATAATGGGCTCATTCTTTTCTTTGGCATCGCTGAAATCCACATTTTCGGTAACGCCGATTACTGAAGTCTCAAACTTCTGCATTCCGCTTTCATCCTCCATTTTCAATACTTTCCCAATGGCTTCTTCAGGATCTTTAAAACCTAAAACCGACAAACAGGCCTGGTTGATCATACAGCCATTATTTTCATTGTCATCACTGTTGGCAAAAAAGTTATTTCCGGCTAACAAATCAATCCTGTAATTTTCAATGTAATTTTTGTCCGCTACAATCAAAGCGGCTTTACCTCCCTTCTGCGACTGAATTTCCTTAAAATCAAAATTGTAAGCAGGCAGGTCTCCCGGAATTTTATTCGAACTTGAAATTCCAAGAATGGAATTGTAGCTCATTAAATCGTGTTCAAACGCCTGTAAATTATTTATCCGCTGCGAGGTTTTCCGAAGATTTGACGGAACTTTAACAACGATCGTATTCGTTAATTCAAAACCTTTGTCTTTTTGAACCAGGAAATTCACTTGCTTATTCATTCCCACAATCCCCGAAATAATAGCTATAATAATTACAAACTGGGCTACAACAATTACCTGCCGGAAAGAAATTCCATTTGAAACTGGCCTGTATTTTAATTTTAACAATTCAAGTCCGTTAAAACGGTTGATCATCAACGCCGGTAAAATCCCGTTTACAAAAATGCTCAAAAGAAGAATACCGGAAAGAACACCAAGGAAAAGAGGTTGAGTAAAAACAGGCTCAAGTATCAATCCAAACTGATTTCGCATAAGTGGGAAAAGCATACGTGCAACAGCCAGGGAAATCGTCAAGGCAGAAAGGTGAATGATAAGCGACTCAGCGAGTGAAGAACGAAGGATTCCCCAATAGGTTGCTCCGTTTATTTTTTTTATCCCGGTTTGTTTTGCTGAACTTATTAATCGTGAGAATGAAAACTGAATATAGTTGAATCCCGAAGCTGCAAGAATTAAGATCCCGACTATAAAAATAAGGTAAACATATTCAGCACGCGAATTAGGTTGCAGTTCGTCTTTTAACCCGGAATAAAGGTGAATGTTATTTAAAGGCTGCAGATGATATTTGTGCTGAACGCCTGACTTCTCAAAAGCACTTTTTTTGTTTTCTGCAACCAGGTTATCAATCCCGGTTTCGAGTTGACTGATATTTGCATTGTCTTTCAATTTCAGATAAGTATAAAAACCGGTTTCGCCCCATTGTGCTTTTGCCGGTGGTGGCAGGTGCATATCATCGTGAAACGAAAGGAGAACATCAGCATTGAAATGAGCCTGTTTCGGAATGTCCGAAAATACACCTTCTATTGTATATTCAAATACCGGGTATTTAAACAAAACCTGCCCGACCGGGTCGGTTGAGCCAAAATATTTTTTAGCCGTGCTTTCTGAAATAATGGCTGTATAAGGCCGGGTTAAAACCTGCGATTTGTTCCCCTGAATGAGTGGGATTGAAAAAACATCTAAAAATCCCGGCGATGCATGGTAAACCTGTCTGTCGGTAAAAATCTCCTCATCAATTTTATACTGCGGATTATTGGTTCCCGTGAGGTATCCGGCAGCGATAACATCCGGGTATTTTTCTTTTAAAGAAGCCGCTACCCCTCTTTCACATTCAGGAATAGAAAGGCTAAGTTCCTCCGCGTTGTAAATGTCGGTAGTTACCCGGTAAATGTTTTTATTATCGGGGAAAACGCGGTCGAACCCTCTCTCATAAAAAACATAACCCGAAACCAGTATGAACGTAATTAACCCAATGCAGACTGATAAAAGCAAAAAAAGCGAGTATTTTTTTTCCCTGGTTAAGTTTCTAATAGCAATCTTAATATAGTAGTTCATGGTTTCAAAATTTAATTATTCATATCGTAATGCCTCAACCGGATTCCTAGCAGCAGCTCTCCAGCTTTGCCAGCTTACGGTTAACAATGCTATTCCCAAAGCTAATGCCCCTGCCAGGGCAAAAATCCACCAACTCAGGCTGGTTTTATATGCAAAACTTTCGAGCCATTTATTCATGGCAAACCAGGCAATTGGAGTTGCTATTACAAAGGCAATAACTACCCATTTCACAAAATCTCTATTTAACAGGGTTAATATTTCAGAAACTTTGGCGCCGTTTACTTTACGGACTCCAATTTCTTTTATTCGCTGTTTACTTAGCAACAACGACAAACCAAACAAACCCAGACTAGCAATTACAATGGCGATTACAGCCAGTAACCCGATTGTTTTGGAAAAACGGATATCTGTTTCATAAAGATCGTTTAAAATATCGTCAGTAAACATAAAGTTAAAAGCCGTTGTTCCGCCCGTGCTCGCCCATGTTTGCTTTAAAAAGTCAATCGTTTCGGGGATATTTTCTGTACGTAAGCGTATCGCAATATTCTGACTCATTCCCGGATTAAACCCTATGATCATTGGCGTAATTGCTTCATGCAAGGAGTACATATTAAAATCACTTACCACACCAACCACTTTTCCAAATGCAGTTTGTTCTCCTAAAATATCGGTTAACCCCAACTCTTTAACAGCTGATTCGTTTACCAGAACCCCGCTACTGGTTTTATCTTTTTCAAAGTCGGACCCAAGAATAATTTTCATTCCCATCGTTTTCGCAAAATCATAATCCACAAATAACCCGTTCACTTTTACCATTTCATCATGGTTACTAACTTTAGGTATCGACACGTACATTTTATTATCGCTCGGAGGCATCCACAAAGTTCCGCTGGCACTCAACACATTAGGGTTCTTGGCAATTTCCTGCTTAAACAAGTCCAGGTTATGATCTCCCAACGGCACACGGATTAATCCTTCTTTGGCAAAGCCCAAATCTTTATTGAAAGCATACCTCACCTGCTTTTGTACCAAAAACATGGTGGCAATCAGCACAATAAAAACTGCTATCTGGAAAATGACCATTGCTTTACGGCCATAATGTTTGTTATTTCCCTCTGTTTTATTCCCTTTCAACACATTTACCAGTCCAAAACGTGATGAACGAACAGAAACCATTATCCCCAACAAAGCGCCTGTAACAACAGTTAACAGTGAAAGTATGGAAAGACTAAGCACAAGTTGGCTGCTCATTTCGATGGAATAACTTTTACCAAGCATGTCGCTAAAAAACGGCAGTGAATACCAAGCCAGAATTACTGCCAGAGGCAAGGCCAGTACCGACACCAAAACCGAATCAAAAACCATTTGCCCAGTGATGCTTTTTTGAGGAGCGCCACAAACTTTCCGCACAGCAAAAGTTTTTACCTGCGAAATAGCCCTGGCAGATGCCAGGTTCAGATAATTAATACTGGCAATAATCAAAATCAGTATCCCGATAAAGCCTAAAATATACAACATAGACAAGTTTCCTTGCTCTTTGCGGTTGTTGTCCACTATTTTTTCAGAGCCAAAATAAATATCTGACAGTGGCTGAAGTGAAAGGGCCAGTTTATTATTATCATTAGAATTTTCTACTCCAAGTTCCTGAAGTTTTGTCTCGAAAGCTTTTTCATTAACTCCTTCTTTCAGCAATAAGAAGTTGGTAAAAAATATACCCTGCCAGGCTTCTCTAAACTCATTTTTTTCCGGAACAATCCCATTTGTTGTTAAATTATCTGCCAGATGTTGTAAGCCAAAATCAATACTGGCAACCATGGATGCTTTTATGCTCGAATTTTGCGGAATATCATTAAAAACAGCCGCCACTTCCATCGGGAACTCTTTACCATTGTAACGAATATTAAGCTCCTGACCGACGGGATCTTCTTTACCAAAATATTTCTCAGAAAATGTTTTACTTAAAAGAATCCTGCCGCCGGTATGATCGAACCCGTTCAGACTTCCCTGAAGGATTTGAATGCCAAATATGTTAAAGAAATCACTTTCAGTACAGAGCATATCAGGTTCGGGAATAAACTCCGAATTCCTTTTAACCTCAATGTTCCCAATGTTATACTGATGAATAAAATCTTCCACCTCGGCAAATTTATCTTTGGCGGCTTCTCCAATTACAAAAGGCGTGTTAGCCCATGTATGATTATCTTGTTCACTGTAATTTAAAACACGGTAAATCCGGTTGTTATTGGCAAATGAATGGTCGTATTCCGATTCGTTTAACACAAATACCAGAACAACAGCAACAATTCCCAATCCAAGAACCAGGCCGGTTACACTAATCAAAGTATTTGTGTTATCCCCTTTTAAATGTCGTAAACTAATCCGTAAATAATTTTTGAAATTCATATCTAAATACTTCTGATTTTATTCATACCTCAATGCTTCAACCGGATTGCTAACTGCCACCTTCAGTACATGATAACTAATGGTAATAAAAGCAATAATGGCAACCAAAACAACAGCCACCAGAAATTCGGTTATTGTAAGCGGTTCCTTGTATGCTCCGGGCATTGTTTTATAAATATATATGGCGGCCGGACAGCCAATTAGAATGGCAAAGCCAAGCATTCCCAGCACTTCGGTGGAGAGCTGCCAGTAAACTGCAGCAATTGAACTACCCAGCACCTTTCGAACCCCAATTTCTTTCATCCTGCGTTTAACGGAAAACAGGATTAACCCAAATAATCCGATTGAAGAAATAAGCAGGGTAACTACCGCAAAAAACAAAAACATACGTTTCATCGACTGCCAAAATGGAATTGCCTGATCTAAATAGAATGCCACACTAAAATCCTTAAACTCAAATGGATCGTTGGGAAAAATATTTTCCAGCTCGCTGGTTACCAAAGCCCTAGCTTTTTGTTCGTCGCCGTTATAACGTACACTTAATAAAGTTGAACCTGAGATAACATTATCATTCAGGAACATAATATAAGCAGGAATTGGATTATGAACCGAATAAGGATGAAAATCTTTCACAACACCAATGACAGGATAAGACGTTCCGGATAAGATAATATGTTTGCCAATCGGATCGCTCCAGCCAAAAACTTTTAATGCCGTTTCGTTAATAATACAAGCCTTGTTATCAGCCGGATATTCTTTAGAGAAATTACGGCCGTAAGCCATTTTCAAATTATAGGTTGGGATGAAATCGTAATTTACATAATTGCGGCTGATCATTTCCTTTTCATCCTGCGAAGCTCCTTCCCAGGTTACATATCCACCAATATTGCCTATAAAAGGGATAGTACTTGAAAACGAAATATCATCAATTTCAGGATGTTGCAACATACTGGTTTTTACAGTCTCAAACGACATTTTATCCCTAGGGTTGATTTCGGTATAAAGTATATTTTTGCTATCAAAACCCAAATCCTTATTCAGAATAAAATTTACGTGGTTGAAAAGGATAAAACTAACGATCAGCATAAACAGTGAAATGGAAAACTGTGCTGCCACTAATATTTTTTTGATGCTTACTGAGTTTCCATGGCTACTAAATATTTTGCCTTTCAATACTTTTACCGGATTGTAGGACGAAATGATTAGCGAAGGATACAATCCCGACAAAACCCCCACCAATACACTTACGAGGAATATAAATGATAAAAGTTTTGGATTATCCCATAGTGAATAGTCAATATTTTTATTCAGCAAATGGTTTAATAACGGAAAAGAGACTTGTGCCAAAAACAATGCAATAATAGTGGCAAACACACTGTGAATAACCGTTTCCGCCAGAAATTGGGTGGCAATTAATTTTTTTGAAGACCCAATTACCTTTTTAATACCTATTTCGGTTGAACGCTGGGTTGAATTGGCAAGCGAAAGATTTACATAGTTCACACTTGCCAAGATCAAGACCAAAATGGCTGCAAGCGATAGAATTCCAAGGCCAATCAACATATCGGGTTGACTATTTGGCGAAATATGCAGCTTTGAAAGCGGATGCAGATATGGAGAGCTTTTTTCAAAGTTCTTCACATTTTTAAAGGCGTCCTTGATTTTTGCATCAACCAGCCTGGGATCGGCCCCTTTTTTAAGCAAAACATAGTTATCAAATTCAATATCAGTCCAGCTGTCTCCAAATGTCAGTTCGCCGCTTAGTATCGGATAAGTTGCCATAGAAACCAGGTAAGTTGGCTGAAGGTGCGAATCTTTAGGAAAATCGACATAAACCGCAGAAACAGTAACCGGAAACCGTTTCCCGACAATAACCTGTTTCCCTACTGAATTTCCTTCAGGAAAAATCTTATTTGATAACGTTTCTGAAAGTGCAATTGTATTAGGTTCGGTTAATGCACTGGCCTTATCTCCTTCTTTCAAACTGACCGAGAAAATGTCGAAGATGGTATTTTCGCTCCAATAGCCATTTAGCTGGTAAAGTTGTCTACCATCAGATAAAGTAAAAAACTGCCCGGAACCTTTGGCTCCACCGGAAACTTCACGCATCAGCAATACCTTATCAACTTCAGGTACATCTTCCATTAAATGAAAACGAAAAGCAGGGGGACTGTACGTGCAGTAATTTGTTGGATATGAATCTTCCTGTTTGGTTTGTACACGGTAGATCTGATCGTAATTAGTGTTGAATTTGTCGTAGTTGATTTCGTAATTTATCATCACACTAAACAAAATAAACACCGCAAAACCTATAATAAGATTAGTAAGGTTGATTACCG
>DAOPJR010000094.1:0-12875 GCA_035399765.1 Draconibacterium sp.
GGCTCTTTGTTTAGCGTGTTGGTTTGCAGGTCGATGGAGCCACCAAAAGCAGCTGCCCCGTTTGCTGAAGTTCCAACACCACGCTGAACCTGTATGTTTTCAAGAGATGAGGCCAAATCCGGAATATCGACAAACCAGGTCCCGTGCGACTCCGACTCGGAGATCGGAATTCCGTCGATGCTAACATTAATACGGTTCAAATCGGTTCCGCGGATACGGAAATTAGTGTAACCCACTCCTGCACCTGCATCGGAAGTAGCTACAAACGATGGTGTGAGTTGCAACAAATAAGGGATATCTTGTCCCATATTCTGGCTTTCCAGTTGTTCTTTCGATACATTGGTGTATGCCACGGGGGTTTTGTTCCCGGCTCGGGTTGCCGACACCAGTACTTCGTCGGTTAAAACATTCTCTGGTTGAAGTTTAACTTCAAGGCTTTTGTTCGCATTTAGTTCAATGGTAAGTTGTTTGGTTTCAAAACCAATAAACGAAACCTGAAGCGTGTAGCTGCCTTTTTTCAAATTTCTGAACTCGAATGTTCCTTCTGCATTGGTTGATGACCCGATAAAAGTTTCTTTAACAACTACACTGGCTCCTGCAAGCGGCTCTTTGTTTCCCCTTACAATACCTTTTAAATTGTATTGCCCGAAAGCAAGCGCAGACAAACACTGCGCAAGCAGTAAAAATCCAAATTTTTTCATTTTTTTTGAAGAATTGGTTAAAAAACTAACCAATGAGGCAGGAAATATTCCTTTTCGCTCTCCCTCCGCCGGTACTAACCGGATCAGGTTCTTTGAGTATGATCTCAGTCCCGATGATCACTATCAGGACACCCCATTGCGTAAATATCGATACAAAGTTAAAAAGGTTTTTTTGATTTCGCCGAACTTTCGGTCGGGGAATACGACTTGGAAGTATTTTGTTCTGTATTTTCTAAAAAATGTTTTTGTTATTTCCTGAAAATGAAATGAGATGAGAGAGTCTATATTAATTCGACTTCAAGAATTTCTTCTTCCATTTTCTCTTTGACTGATTCCTGACCGGAATTGTTTTGCAACGCATTTACAACCATTTCAGAAATATCCTGCACTTTTAGTCCCGGATGCCGTGAAAATGTTTTTTTACACATCGGGCAGGCCGTTGCCAGCACATCAGGCTGATATTGCAGATAATCTTCTACTGCCTGGTTGCGAAGCAATGAGCGTTCGGTTTGCGATATTTTCAGGTTTCCCAAACTGCCGCCGCAGCAATGCGCCATTTGTTTTTCATTTTTTATGGAAATCACTTTGCCGGTAGTTCGCAACAGTTCCCGGGGTTGTTCAAACATGCCCATTCCGCGTCCCAATTCACAGGGATCGTGGTAAATAATTCTGTCTGTACCTTTTTGCAGTGTAATTATTTTTTGCCTGATAAGGTCTAAAATATATTCGGCATGAAATACCACCTCCACATTGCCAAGTTCATAATCTTCCTTGAAAACTTTGTAACAGATTGGGCAGGAGACAACCAGTTTTTTAGCTTTTGAACCAATTATTTTGCAGGTGTTGTTGGCAATTAGCTTGGAGGCGGCTTCGTATTGCCCGGCAAGCATTAACGGACGGCCACAACAAGGTGCTTTTTCTTCGTCCATGAACCAGACATTTTCGCCAGCCAGTTGGAAAAGTTTTTTCATGGAAGCAATAATCCCCGGTGTAAGATGTGTCATACACCCGGCGAAATAAACCGTATCGACTTTGGGAGCTGGTCCATTCTCAAGGTAATCGTATGATGAATTATACTGGCGGGTTGATTCAATGCGTTGGGTAATTCGCAGATCGATGGTGTTGATGCCCACCGGGCAATCGACCTGGCATTTTCCGCAAAGCAGGCAATTAAAAAGCTGCTCGTCAGAAAGATTGCGGTTTCGGATATTTTTCAGAATATAAACTGACTGAGTATTATTGATTCCGGCGGCTGACAACTGACAGTTGTCCAGACACAGTCCGCAACGTGAACACGAAAACACTTGAATGTTGGTGTAAGTATTGTTGCGTTTTTTTAGCTTGACTCCTGCATTTCGTACAAAAATCAGAAGTATTTCGGTGGGGATGTGCATATAACGCGAATTTGGTAATGCGGCAAAGAAGAAGCCCAGCGAGCAGGAGTAGGCAGTCCAGAGCGAAAGGTTGGCCGTTTCCGAATTCAGCCTTCCAAAAATATGCCCAATAGAAGAAGTCAGGAAACTTCCATTTCCGTATAATCCGGCAGACATTCCTTCAGCTAAAAGTCGCAACGGAAATATCAGCCAAAGCGACATTAATGCAATTCGGTCGCCGGTTTTTAAACGGGTTGTTTTTTTCATTCCGAACAGTTGTTTTTTGAACCTTTTTAGCATGGCCAGCGCCACTCCGGAGAGAACAAGCAGCAGCAATAAATCCATCAGAAAAGAAAAAATGCCGGACAAGGTGAAGGTATGACTGGTTTCGAAATAGCGAAAAAATACTGGAAGATACATCGGTACAATCATCGAATGCCGGGCAACCATTACTTCGAAGTGGCCTACTACAATCAGCAAAAACCAACCAAAGGCAAGGCTCATATGCATGTACCCTAAAACCGGGTTCTTCAGAAATATTTTATGATGTAAAAGCCCTTCGAGAAAAACTTCTTTGAGTGAATTTAGAACTCTTTTGGTTTTGAAAGACTGGATCAGCCGGAGTTTATCGAGCCTTGACAGGCCACGAATCCATTTTACAAAGCGGAACCCCAGAATTCCGAGAAGGTAAATGAAACCAATGCTAAAAGGAAGGATGATAAGTTTTTCCATTATACGGGTATATTTTCGTTCTTCAGCATTGCAATGCGTTTTTTAATAAGCAAAATCACATTTCGGATATTGATGTCGCGCGGACAGACAAGCGTGCATTTCCCGCAGAACATACATTTCTGAATTTCTTCGGAGAGTTTTTCGGTTTCGCCGCGGCGCAGCCACAGCCCGATTTTGCGAACATTGAAGTTAGTGAGGTTGCCCGCACTACAGGTTGCCGTGCAGCCACCGCATGAAATACAGGTGAAAAACGATGGCTCGTATTTTAGCACATAAAGCAACAGCCGGTCGTCGAAATTATCGAAGTCGATTTGGCGGGAAACCGGTTTTAAAAAGCTGAGATCGTTCATGGCCTTCGGTTTTCAAAAAAGTGGATAATTTCTGTTGCTGCCGACCGGGCATTTTCGAGTGTTTCGTTTACTGCCATCGGGCAAATAGTGGTGCCGGCCATAAAAATGCCTTCCTGCGTACTTTGGTTTCTGGCGTAGTGCATGTTGGCCGATTTCAGAAATCCGTTTTCATCGAGTGTCATTTGGTTGTTTTGAGTCAGTTGAGCAGTGGATGCCCCCGGTTCCATTCCTACCAGAAGGATTACCATGTCAACAGTCATTCGGAGCGGGCGGCCTTGCAGCGTATCTTCAGCTTTAATCTGGATGCTTTTGTCGGCGCGCTCGGCGGCTTCCGATAAACGGCCCCTGATAAACTGAATTTTATGGCGTTTTTGTGCTTTGAGGTAAAGACTGTCGAACTTCGATCCGTATAAACGCAGGTCCATATAAAAGCAAAACACTTCGCAGTCGGGCAACATTTCGCTGATTTCGATGGCTTGTTTTATTCCTGTAATACAACAAACTTTCGAACAATAAGTATTGCCAACTTTGGCATCGCGCGAACCAACACAATGAATAATTGCCACCCGTTTGGGAGTTGTTCCCTGAATTGTTTGCAACTGTCCGTGTTTTTTCATCCGTCTCTCAAAATCAACCGAGGTAATCACATTGCCAAACAAACCGTAACCGTATTCTTCTTTAATGGTGGCGTCGAAAACGTTAAACCCTGAAGCTACCAATACAGCGTCGGCATAAAACCGGATATCCTGATCGGCCTTTAATTCAAAACGTTTTCCGTTTCGTTCGATACGGCTTATTTCGGTGTTACAGATGGTGTTTACGCCATTTTCTTTAGTTTTTGCAGCCAGCGAATTTACCAACTCTCCGGGCGATGAAAAGTCGGGGAAAAGATGATCCCAATCGTTTAATTTGCCTCCGGTATTTGCCTGTTTTTCGATCATCGTTACTTTCAACCCATGGCGGGCAAGCACCGATGCTGCCTCCATTCCGGCAATTCCTCCACCAATAACAACTACGTGTTTGTTGTTCATCACACTAATTTTTTAGGTTTAAACATCCTGTAAATTCGGGTTCGTTAATGTACTTGCCATTGAGTCCTGTAAATTTCTGTTTAGGATCATATTCAACTCCCAGCTTAATCAAAAGCGGCTCTACATCAATTTGGTGCATTTGCAGGCCGAGATCTTTCCATGGATCGTAGCCCAGAACCAGGCCTGCCAATTCTTCGTGCGAAAGCACCGGAATGCCGTTTTCTCCTCCGTAAATTTTTCCTTCAATTTGTGCCAGCGCATATTGCCAGCGATCGAGAAACATATTACAGCCGGGACAGTTGGTCAGGATCATGTCGGGCTGATAAGGCTGCATGCTTTCAAATTTTTTTCTGGAGGCGGAGATCGAATAACTGCGGTTATTTTTTATAAGGTAATGTCTGAACCCAAACCCGCAGCAATGGCGTCGTTCGGGATAATCGATGGCTTCTCCTCCCCAGGCTTCAATTATTCCGGTAAGAACACGCGAATATTCAGAGCCGCCCACACCTTTTTCAGGGAATATTTTTGCATAATGGCATCCGATGTGATCAACAATTTTTAGCGGTTGTCGGGTATTTTTATCAACAAGCCGGTAGCGTGCCTGGGCTGCAATTTCTTTTCTGAATTTGTAAATAATGTCGCAGGCGTGAGAAAGATTTTCAGGAATCTCAAATGTTCGTCCCGTTGCTTTTTGCAAGTTTTCGCGGGTTCTTTCCAGTTCTTCCGGGAATTCTTTCCAGGTAGAAAGTACCTCGTTATAACAACCAAAGGAAGTGATACACGACACGGCACAATTTTTATATCCTCGTTCGGTCATCAGCGAAAACTGACGTGCGATCACTGTTTGAATAGTTTCGAAAGGCACAATATCAGAGTGATAGCCGATTCCGGTACAGGTAGTATGGCGCGGATCGTCAAAAACATTTTTCCCCAGGTTGTTTTGAAGAATGGAGAGAAATACTTGTTCGGCTCCCGGGTTAAAGTTTTGCCGGATGCAACTCCTCAGATAAAAAAAGTTATCGTCTGCAATTTCCTTGTTGTATTCGCTCCAGCGTATTTTTGATTTTGTTTCCATGGCTGCCTTATTCATTCAATAAATACTGTGTGTATTTTTCCATGTCAGCCTCGCCGTTTTTATTGGTTAATCCCAGTTCTACTGCTTTTATCCGGCTGAAATGTTCAATGGTTTGATAGAGTTTTAAACCTCCGCTTATCTTAAAAATTTTGTAAAGTTCTTGCAGATCGGGTTGACTGATTTTTCGCATAGCGCCAGGGCCTTCGCCGTCAAGATTGGCACCTACCGAGGCATATACCTCGCGCATGTTTTCGTACACCCAATTCCAAACCGGCCCCTGTTCCGGATGAATTTCCGGAACAAGAGACGTAGGATGAACACAGTAGCCGTATTGGAGAATGTTTGCACCAATGGTTTTAACAATTAAATACTGCTGGCGGCCCATCCTGCTTTTGATAAAGGCGCCGGTTTCCTGCGAAAGTTTGCGCAGCACATTGATGATTAGTCCGGGGCAGTTGTTTCGGGGACAGCGTGTTTTGCACGACATACACTGGCCACAGTACCAAATGGTATCGCTTTCGAGCAACGCTGCAATTTTTTCTTCATTTCCCGACTGAACGGTTATAGCGATGGTTCTGGGGTCGTATTCGTAAAACTCAGCTGCGGGACAAATAGCCGTGCAAATCCCGCAATTCATGCAGGCCTGCAAGCCTTCTTCGAGCCTCACATCCTCTTTTAGTTTACGGTTTAAATCAGCATACATAAAGCTGTTGGTGTTTTTGCAAAGCTTGGCAAATATCCACAGTTTTAAAACCGCTGATATACGTATTCTGAACTACGTATTTAGACGTAGAGGATGTCTTTCAAAATGGAAATTATCGGATTGTTCTTACTGAAGTTATTTCTGAACGGAAGGTGTTACCTGCAAACATTCATAAACTTTGTTAATGCTTTCGTCGTCATCAGAAAGAATCATTAACATATCGTTCTGCTCAATTGTGGTGGTTCCGCTGGGTGTGATATATTGATCTTGTCGCTTGATTAAAGCAATAACCGAGGTTCCCGGGAAGTGCAGTTCTACTATTTTCTTCCCAGATGCAAATCCATTGGCGGGAATAGTAAGTTCGGTAATAATTTTCTTTGCCTGTTCCGACATATAAACTTCCCAGGTAGCGGCATTATTACTTTTTTGCGGTAGCGCTACGTTGAGCCATTTTGCCACCGTATGAAGCGTGGTTCCCTGGATAAGAACTGAAGTGAGCGAGATAAAAAATACGATATTGAAGATCATGTTTGCCTTTTCAATTCCGGCCAGTAAGGGATAGGTTGCAAACACAATGGGAACAGCGCCGCGCAGGCCAACCCACGAAATGTAAAACCGGCGTCGTGGTTTCATTTTGAAAGGCAACAGGCTCAGAAAAACACTTAATGGACGGGCGATAAAAATAAGTGCGATAGAAATCAGCAAGCCAATGCCGGCCACTGGCAGCAACTGCGAGGGGAACACCAAAAGTCCCAGAGTAATAAACAGTACAATTTGCATTAACCACGCTAGGCTGTCGAACATTTTTACGATGGTGTTTTTGTGAATTATATTTTGATTGCCAATATAAACCGAGCAGATATAAACAGCCAGAAACCCATTTCCTCCAATGAAATCAGTTGCGGCGAAAGTCATAAACATGAATGCGATTACCAGGATTGGATAAAGGCCTTCGTAAACCAATTGTATTTTATTAATGATGAATTTGGTTGATTTTGCAAAAAGAAACCCGGCCAGTCCGCCTACCAGCATTTGTTGCAGGAAAAGAAAAACAATGGACCAGAAACTGGTTTCAGGGTTTTGAACCAGTCCCAGAAAAGTAATGGTTAAAACATAGGCCATTGGGTCGTTACTTCCACTTTCAAATTCAAGTGTTTCCTGCAGATTATTTTTTAGGCTCAGATTTTTTGATCGTAATATTGAAAACACAGCAGCGGCATCGGTTGAGGAAACAATGGCACCCAACAGCAGTCCTTCAAAAAGAGAAAAATCGGTGATGGCCCACACAAACAAACCGATGGAAACTGACGTAAGCAGAACACCCAAAGAAGAAAGAGAAACCCCCTGCCAGAGCACGGGTTTTATCGATTTCCAGTTGGTGTCTAAACCTCCGGAAAACAAAATAAAGTTGAGCGAAACAATGCCAATAAATTGCGCAATTTGCGGATTATCGAAATATATTCCTCCAATTCCTTCTGAACCAGCCAGCATTCCCACTGCAAGGAACAGCAGCAAGGCCGGAACGCCAAAGCGATAAGAAGTCTTCCCAACCAGTATTCCGATGAATAAGAGCAGGGACCCAATCAGGAGAATATTTTCGATGGTTACATTCATACAGTTTCAGGTATTAAATATTTTTCAAACGCCTCGCGATGTATATTTGTAAGGCGTGTGGGGCGCATGGTTGACAGATTAATAAATAATCCTTTTTGCTGACCGGTTGCACAAAGCTCGTTGTTTTCGTTATAGAAACGAAACTCCAGAATCGCAGAGGCATTGTTCAGTTTCGAAACCCAAAGTTCAATTTTTACTGAATTATGTATAAAAAAAGGTTTTTTATAGGTGATACAAGTATCTGTAAGAATTGGAAGAATACCTTCTCCCTTGCTTAATTCTGTAACAGGTATTCCCATATCCTCAAGCAGCCTTACCCTGCCGTTTTCCATCCATTGTATGTAAATGATGTTATTTACGTGACCAACAATATCGATGTGATAAGTATAAATTTTTTCTCTGTAAACTAGTTTTTTCATACAGCAGGTAACTATTCTTTATTTTGAACGGGTTTGAAATCAAGACTTGAAAAGGTTTGTTTTTTCTGAACAAAAAACTTCCACATGATGCTTTTTGAGCAAATCTCGGCGTGTTCCGTTTTTACTGTCTTTACCTTCAAATCACGCCTTTTTTTCTTTAATTCGGATAGGTTTTTATAAAATGAAACATGTGCTTTTGCCACAGCTACAAAGGCTTTCCATTCGAAACCGGCAAGGAATTTAGCTGCAGCTACACCGTCGAGCACCATTCGGATAGTCATGATCCTTTTAAACTTGTAATCAGGCAGGTTTTTAAACAGCATAAACAGGTTGTTCCTGAAATTCAGAAATATTTTTCTCGGACTTCCGTAAGACAGTGTTCCTCCTCCCAAATGCCAGATCACACTTTTAGGCTCGTAAGTAATTTTATATCCCTGGTTTTTCATCCGCCAGCACAAATCAATTTCTTCCATGTGCGCCCAAAAATCGTGATCGAAACCTCCTGCTTGTTTAAAAATATCGGCCCTGACAAACATACAGGCGCCGGTTGCCCAGAAAATTTCTCCCGGTTCATCGTACTGATGTTCATCTTTTTCAACGTGGTTCAGAATGCGCCCACGGCAAAAGGGGTAACCGTACTTGTCGATAAATCCCCCGGCTGCACCGGCATATTCAAACGAATCGGGTTGATGATAACTGAGCACTTTGGGTTGCACGGCAGCAATTTTTTCATCGTCTTCCATTTGCCGGATACATGGTTCAATCCAGCCTTTAGCAACTTTTACATCGGAATTGACCAGCACAAAATAATCGGCATCAATTTCTTTTAAAGCCAGGTTGTAACCCAGTGCAAAACCATAATTGGTATGCAGGTCGAGAATGGCTATTTCCGGGAAATCCCTTTTCAGAACTTTAATCGACTGATCGGTTGAACCGTTATCTGCCACAATAATTTCGATATTTTCCCCTTTTGAATGCTGAATGATCGAGGGCAAAAATTCGGGGAACAGTTTTTCTCCATTCCAGTTCAAAATAACAATGGCAACTTTCTTCGAATTTGACATTGATTATTGGTTCAGTAAAAGTTTTGAAATGATACCGGCCAGGTTTTCCCTTTCGAGCTTTTCAATGATATTGCTGATTTTGTCCAGCTTCGCGTTTCCTTCCGAATTCAGGATTGCCTCAATTTCTTTGATTTGTTTGCCGGTTAATTCGTCCTGAAGTAGTTCCCAAACTTTTTGTGAATCACTTGCATTAGAAGGTAATCCAAGGTGTTCCAGTTCTGTTATGGTAGCTTCAAGAATCTCGCGTGCCTGCATTTTTACCGGATCTTTGTCTTTGGTTTTTCCGGCAGCAGCTGTGTCGCGTAAACTCCAGCTCGAATAATCGTAATGCAAATCGCGTATCAATCTTAGTTTCGAATTGTCTTTCCCAAATATCCTTTCCAGAAAAATCAGGCAATGGTTTTTCCATGCATCGAGTTCAAATTTGGGATCATCGAGCCGTGAAAGCTGTTCTTTTAACAGGGCAATCTCCTTTTCAGCCATGGTGTTGAATTTTTACGGCAATTTAAAAGTAAAATCAGGATGTTGCAAACATTATTTATCCCAATCGATAAACATACAATTGCTGTCATTTAAGTTTCATTAGATAACTTTTCAAGATAGCTTTTCAGAGGAGTTGGTTTGTTTTTTAAGGCCCAGCTTTTTGTTAGTTCATATTGCTCTTTCAGGTCGTTGAAATCGAGCAGCAAAAATTTCTGCTTAAAATCAGGAATGTAAACATAAGTGTTGTTTACCAGTTGCGGCAGTAGCTGGCTGTACTTTTCAAGTCCTTTCAGAAATCCACGCTGTAGTAACTCATCCAGCGAAAAGCCAAAGTGATCAAAAACCCTCAGGGTATCTACACCAACGGCTTCCAACTCTTTATTCACATCGGGTACCAGGTCTGATTTGCGACTTACAATAATCACTTTTTTTACATTGTGATGACCTTCTTTCATATAGTCGATCAGACCGCCGTACGGAACATGATCTTCTCCGATACCACCATCAACAAAGTGTTTGTCGGGCAGGGTAGAAGAACCGGGAATTTTCTGTTCGGGGAAAACCATCGGAAAGGCTGTGGATGCCATCAGAACATCCACAATATTGAGATCAGGATCGCTTTCCTGATTGATCTTTTTGTTACTCAAACGAAAATTCTGTTTTGGGAAATCAACAGCATTAAGTTCTGTAATGGAAATCGCAGTAACAATTGGAAGATCCTTCATTTTGTAATAACCCAGTGAATCGTTCACGATTCGGGTGAGATAATTCCGCAAAGGTCTGGTATCTACCGGCAGTTTTTTATCGTTATTGATATAAATACTGTCGTTTCTGATTTCACCCAACCAGCGTTCGTATTGTTTCCAGGTAATTTTTCCTGTTAAAATTCCATTCAGCATCACTGCATTCAGTGCTCCGGAACTTGCTCCGCCAATAAATTCTACGTTCTTAAGTTCTCCTGTTTTATAAAGTCGCTCCAATAGAGCTGCTTCCTGTGGAATCCGGGCGGCAGCACCCGTAATAAGCACGGCTGTTCCTTCAGCAGGTGCATCTATATGTACGGGTTGAACTTTGCTTTTGCAACCTATAATACTGATGGTCAGCAATAAAAAAAGAATGAATTGGGTGGAATTTGTTTTCATCAGGAAACCTACTTTTTACCAAGATATGAATTTACGATCTTATAAAATTCAGGGAAGAAACTTTCACTGGCAGAGATCAGTTCTCCGCCAAAAAGCCAGTTATCACCGCCGTTGAAATCGGTGGTTTTTCCTCCGGCTTGCTGGAGAATAAAAACTCCGGCAGCTACATCCCAGGCATGGAGTGCGTGTTCGAAGAAAGCATCGAATCGGCCACATGCGACGTATGATAAATCAACTGCAGCTGAACCAAAGCGTCGTAACCCGAGCGTATTTTTCATCAGGTGTTTCAATGCACCGATGTAGTTGTCGATGCGGTCGAAATCATAATATGGAAAACCAGTAGCAATCAATGTTTCGTCTGATTTTGCCCGTTTGGCAACCTGTATTTCTTTTTCGTTCAAATATGCAGGACTGTTTTTCCATGCGTAAAACATTTCGTCGGCACCAATCTCGTAAACCACACCCAAAACCATTTTCCCGTCTTCAGCCAAACCAATGCTAACGGAATGAGGAGCGATTCCAAAAAGATAGTTTGTAGTTCCATCCAGTGGATCGACAAACCAGGTATATTTTTCGTTGTTGGAATCAGCTGTTCCTTCTTCGGCCACAAAACCGGAGTCCGGGATCAATTGTTTCAGTGCAGCTACAATTTTTTTCTCGGCGGTTTTATCTACATATGTAACCAGGCTGGCTACGCTTTTAATCTCGATATTATCCGCAGAAACATTCTTTCGTTCTTCGCGAATAAATGCACCAACTTCACGCGCAATATCCTGAACCTGGAAACAAAGTTTTTTGTAATCCATTCTTGAATTGTTTAGGGTAAAGTTACTGATTATTAGTGGCAGAATTCAACTTCAACGTGTCCGTTTGGTAAAATTGATTTTAATTTTACCCTGCCCAGTTTATTCACCAGTTCGTCCTGGTAAGTTACTTCCACTTTGATGTAGTTTTCGGTGAACCCAGTCATTTTTACATTCTTTTGATTTTCTTCAAACAAGACCGTTTGCTCGCTGCCAAGATTTTTTTCATAGAAAGCACGCAGTTTCTTTTCCGAAAGATTGATGTACATCTGTGTCCGTCGTTTGCGGTCTTCGGGCTCAACCGTCCATGGAATTTTCAGTGCCTGTGTTCCGCTTCTTTCAGAGTAAGTGAAAGCATGAAGTTGAGAAATTTCAAGACTATTGATGAAATCATAGGATTCCTGGAAAAGTGCTTCTGTTTCGCCATTGGTTCCGGCAATTACATCTACACCGATAAAAGCATGTGGTACAATTTCACGAATACGTTCAACTCTTCTTCTGAAAAGCTCCGTTGAATATTTACGTTTCATCAGTGAAAGAATCTCATCGGAGCCTGCCTGCAATGGAATATGAAAATGCGGCATAATTACTTTTGATCCGGCCACCAACTGAATGATTTCATCTTTTAAAAGATTGGGTTCAATTGAGCCAAGACGTAATCGATGCAGTCCATCCACTTTTTCAAGTGCTTTTAGCAGATCGAGGAAGTTTTCGTCGGTCGATTTTCCAAAGTCACCAATATTTACTCCGGTAAGAATAATCTCTTTAAAACCTTTTTGAACGGCTTTGGCAGCTTCGGTTACTGTATTTTCAACGGTGTCGTTTCTACTTCGTCCGCGTGCAAACGGAATCGTACAAAACGAACAGTAGTAATCACAACCATCCTGTACTTTCAGAAAACTACGGGTGCGGTCGCCCCACGAAAAAGCGCGGTGATAATTTTTGATATTGGCAAGCCGGGTGGTTTGTATTTGCGTGGTTTCCTTTTTGCTCAAATCGCCAAGAAAGGCCGGAACATGAAACTTCTCCTGTGTACCAAGCACCAGGTCAACGCCTTCAATATGCCCTACTTCTTCGGGTTTCAGCTGAGAATAGCAACCCACAACAATCACCATGGCATTTGGGTTTTTACGAACGGCACGGCGAATAATATTGCGACTTTCTTTATCGCCCTGATTAGTTACCGAGCAGGTGTTAATCACATACACATCTGCATTCTCGTCGAACTCAACACGTTCAAAACCAACCTCCTTAAAAGAGTTGGCAATGGTGGAGGTTTCCGAAAAATTCAGTTTACAACCCAATGTATAAAACGCGGCTTTCTTCCCCTGATAATCCATCCTAATCTAAATCCTTTCTAAATAGGCTGCAAAGGTAGAAAAAAG
>DAOPJR010000095.1:0-12779 GCA_035399765.1 Draconibacterium sp.
GGAAATTCCCCGAATTGACAAGGCATTAATAAAAGTGGATAGTCTAATCTGGGATTTGGATTATCTGCAACAAACGCCTGATTTCGAATATTTGGACAGTACTTCAAAGGTCAGGGAAATTCTGTTTGAAGGCCCCGGATATCAGGGGAAAGCCACAAAGGTTTTTGCTTTTTACTCCAACCCCGATATTTTAAAAACCGGTAAAAATAAAGGGAATAAGTTCCCCGGTGTGGTTTTGATTTCGGGAGGAGACCAGGATGCAATGAGCGAATGGGTTGAACGCTGGGCATATGAAGGATATGCGGCAATTACCTGTGATTTTGGGAATAACATGAGATTACCTGCAGGCGGACCTACCTCTTCCATGGAACTGATATACGATTCAATTTCAAAAGGCCCCCAGGCAGTACGTGCCTATCGCACAGCCGCTATTTCTGTTTTAGCCCACTCTCTTTTACTCAGCTTTCCCGAGGTCGAAAAAGGTAAAACTGCTGTTACCGGTATTAGTTGGGGCGGCTTTCAAACCTGTATTGTTTCAGGTATTGACAATCGTTTCAAAGCTGCTGCTCCTGTTTACGGTTGTGCATTTCATGATGAAATAATTTTTAAGAAGTATTTGGATGAACGTATGACTCCTGAAGGAAAAGCGCTTTGGATGAGCAAAATCGACCCGAAAAATTATCTTATATTTTCACAGTGCCCTACTCTTTTTATCAATGGAAATAAAGATGGCTGTTTTGATATAATTCCATTCGATAAAACTACCAAACTTATACCGGAAAAAAACAGACACATTCGCATTACGCCAAATATGGGCCATGATCATCCGGCTGGCTGGCAACCAGGAGAAATTGCAGCATTTTTCAATTCTATTTTTAACGGTGGAATTCCACTTCCCAAAATAACAGGTTTCAAAAAACAAGCTGAAATAATTACATTTAACTATGAAAGTGCTTTAAGCTTAAAGTCGGCTAATTTCTGGTATTCGAATGATACAATTCATATTAATGCAGAACGGTTATGGAAATCCATTACGGCAAAAATATCAGACGGAAAGATAGAATGTTCATATCCTGCTGAAGGCTTTTTAATGGGATTTCTCTATGTAAATGATGTGATGGATTTAGGAATATCCAGCGAACTAATTAAAAACTAATTAAAAATGAAACAGATTTTTTTTATTGCGTTGATTCTAATGTTTGCAGGAACTTTAGATGCACAGGAAAATTCTTTGGGTGCATCAGCAGAGAAGATAACTATAAAATCCTTATTGTTGGAAATGACTGACAGAGCAAATTTAGCTCAATGGCCTGATCCTGAGTTTCGCTTAATGCAGGCGAGCAGCTACGATCGAAGATCATCAGAAAAGAATAGCGAAGGGTGGTTCGCAAACGAAGATTGGAGCAACTATCAGCGAAAAGAGATACATAATGGTAAGGAGGTATATGTGTTAATGGACGTTGAAGGACCTGGGGTAATAACCCGGTTTTGGACCGGGGGCCATCCAAACCAGAAGAACAATCTTAAATTTTATATTGACGGGCGGGAAATGCCCTTTTGGGAAGCAGATCATACAGGTGCCCTTATCGGGCAGAACAAATTAATTGGTTCTCCTTTGTCTCACCGATCAGTGGAAATGGATTCGCTAAACATTAACAAAGGGGCAAAACCCGGTCATAATTTGTATGCGCCAATACCATTTAACAAACGAATAAAAATCACATCCGACTGTGCTAAAGATGGCTCTGAAAAAGGGTTTTGGTACGTTATAAATTATCGGCTTTATAAAGGGAAAGTTAATGTGGAAAGCTTTTCAAAACAAGCTACCGATAATTACGCCGAAGAATTACGGAATACCAATAAACAGTTGAATGATTTTATGGAATTATCAGCTTTGAAGGCTCGGGTGTCAGACGAAAAGGAAGTGAAAAAGAAGTCCTTTTCATTAAAATCGGGAGCTTCAGAAACTATTCACATAAAAGAACAGGGAGCCATAAAGCGATTATTTATTTCCCTGAAATCAGTGGATTTGAATGAAGCAGTAAAGAATACATGGCTTCAAATTGCATTTGATAGAGAGAATACGATTGATATTCCTCTTGGTTTCTTTTTTGGATGCGGAGACCAACATGTTGAATCAAAAAATTGGTTTAGTAAAGTTGATAAAGATGGCAGTATGGCCGGTTTCTGGGTAATGCCTTTTCAGAAAAACTCTGATATAAAATTAATTTATAAAGGAGATAATTATGTTTCGGGCTTAATTGAAGTGGCGATTGGCGATTGGTTGTGGAACGATCGTTCAATGTATTTTCATTCAAATTTCAAACGATTAAATGAGATGCCCGCAAACAAAAATATTGATTTCAGTTACATTGAAATTAATAATAAAACAGGTGTTTATGTAGGAGATATTCTTCAGATAAACAAAAACTTTCGGGGCTGGTGGGGAGAAGGCGATGAAAAGGTGTATGTTGATGGCAGTAAATTTCCTGACCATTTTGGCACGGGTACGGAAGATTATTATGGTTATGCCTGGGGACATCCGGAAATATTTAATAATATTTTCACGGGTCAGCCAATTGGAAATGCAAATACGGGAAATGGAGGCACTTCGGTAAATTCCCGGGTTCGAAGTCTGGATGCTATTCCATTTAATACGTCTCTGCGTTTCGATATGGAATCATGGCAACTTTATGGAGGCCCTGTGAATTATGCATTAGCTTGCTTCTGGTATGAAAAATAATGAAACAAAAACGAAAAGATATTGGTGATTTAATTAATAACCCGGTTATATGAGAAAATATGTTGTATTAATTTTATTTATTCTGCTTTACAGTGGTGTAATTGCGCAGGATGAGGTGCAGAATTTTATAAAGACTTTACCCGAAATTTCTGGCGTGTACGAAAAAGGTGTAAAGGAAGACTGGTTAGTAACAAATGTTAAGTTAAAATCAGGTTTGTTCAGAACCGCAGACAATTCTGAAATTGTTTTATCAAACGGAATTTTATCAAGATCGATTAAAATATCTCCAAATGCGGCTACAGTCAGCTTGAAAAATCTTCAAACCAAACAGGAATATTTAAGGGGAGTAAAACCCGAAGCAATTGTTGAAATTGACGGAATTAAATATGATGTTGGCGGTTTGGTTGGCCAACAGAATTATGCTTTTCTAACAACTGAAGATAAAAATGGATTAAAAAGCAGCCTGAATAGTTTCCGTCTCACAAATATCGAAGTTGGTTCTCCTAAACCTGTAATGCATTGGAACACAGTTCGTCATCATGCGCCTGATACTGAATGGCCTCCAAAAGGTGTGCGGTTACAAATGGATTACAGTTTGCCGGAGATGTCGATAGATTATCTGCTAAAAAATTCAATTGAAAGCGGACTTGGAAGAAAAACAATTATAAACGAAAATTTCGATAACAAACTTGAAGGGTGGAAAATTCATGTTTCGCCTTCACATGAAAGAAGTTCACTTGAAAATGAAGGAAAACCCGGAGAAATATATACGCCCGCAAACAGTTCGGTTTATATGGAAAAACAGTTGAATGAAGAGGTTGGACTGGTTGAAGCCACTATTTTTTCAGGTACAGATAACAGCGGTGAATATGGTCCGGGAATCGTATTGGTTTTTAAGGATAAGATGGTTAAAATCAATATAAAACCCGGAGGAGACGACCGCAATTCCAACCCAACTTTGGGTGTTTATGACGGCGAAAGAAATGTTAGGGGTGTCGGAAATGGCCACGAATTTGATTTTAATAATCCGTATTCATTGCGAATCCGATTGGAAGAAGATACCATTTTTTATGAAGGAAGAAATCAGAAGGAAGGCTGGATGCTGTTTCACAGGAGCAAAAAGGATAAATCATGGGGAATTCCTGTGGCAGTGAGGTTCGGCAAAACTAATCAGTCAGGCGAAGGCAAAGATGATGAAAACCCCGGCGAACTTGTTCGTTTACATATTCAGGGTGTTTCAGTTTACGGCAAATATGATAAAGCTGAAGTTGAAAAATTAAAAGTTTATGCCGACAATCTTCGGAATGTAACAGTTTCTGTCAATTATGAATTATATGATGGAATACCGGTCTTGAGAAAATGGTTGACGGTAAAGAACAACACTTCAAAACCAATAACAATCAACTCATTTGTCAGTGAGATTCTTGCAGCTGTTGAATATACCAGTTTTGTTGATTTTCATAACAAACTGATACCTAACCCGAATGTACATGTGGAGACAGATTATGCTTTTGGAGGGATGTCACTCATGAATTCTACTGCTCATTCGGTAAAGTGGTTGTTTGACGAACAATTTGTTACCCAGGTAAATTATGCCCGAAAAACGCCATGTCTGTTAAATGTCAGTCCCGAAATTGGTCCGGATGCAGCAGTTGAGGCAGGCGGAACTTTTGAGTCGTTCAATGCTTACATCATGCCTTTTGATAATTATGAAAGGCAACGAAATGGATTGTCGCTGGCAAAAATGTATAAAATAATTGCTCCCTGGACAACCGAAAATCCGTTAATGATGCATGCCCGTTTCTCCGACTGGGAATCGGTGAAAAAGGCAATCGACCAATGTTCCGAAGTTGGTTTCGAAATGGTGATACTTACTTTTGGTAGTGGTTTCGATGTTGAGAAAGATGACCCGGAATACCTTGCTGAAATGAAAAAATACCGTGACTATGCTAAAAGCAAAGGAATTGATCTTGGCGGATATTCTTTGCTTGCATCGCGTCGTATTGATGATGAAAATGATGTGATAAATCCAAAGACCGGAAAAACCGGCGGATTTGCCACTTTTGGAAATTCGCCCTGTTTATGCAGCGAATGGGGGAATAATTATTTCGACAAACTTTACCACTTTTATAATGAAACCGGTTTTTCAGTTTTTGAACATGATGGTTCCTATCCGGGTGACGTTTGTGCGTCAACAACTCACCCCGGGCATAAAGGATTGAGCGATTCACAGTACATGCAATGGAAAAAATTATCAGACTTTTATAAATGGTGCCGCGGGAAAGATATTTTTCTGAATGTTCCTGATTACTGGTTTCTATCCGGAAGTAATAAAACCGGGATGGGATACCGTGAAACAAACTGGTCGTTGCCACGTGAACAGCAGGTGATTCATGTACGACAGAATATCTTCGATGGAACACATTTAAAATTACCGTCGATGGGTTGGATGTTTGTACCACTTACAGAATATCATGGAGGAGGTGCTGCTGCAACCATCGAACCACTCAGCGAACATTTGCATCATTACGATTTGATGATGAAAAGCAATCTTGGTTTTGGTGTTCAGGCCTGTTACCGGGGACCAAGATTATTTGATACCGATGCGACAAAGCAGATGGTAAAAGCAAATGTTGACTGGTATAAAAAGTACAGGGATATTCTCGAAAGTCCTTTGTTACAGTTAAAACGTGCCAACGCAATTGATGTGGATTATATGATGCATGTAAATCCTACACTTAAGCAAAAGGGTTTAGTGATGATATTCAATCCTAAAAATACCGATGTGACGGAAAAAATTACACTTCCGCTTTATTATACAGGACTCACCGAGACTGCAAATATCCGCCAGGAAGAAGGAAAATTAAAAACGTACAAAATAAGCCGGGATTACAATGTTGAAATAGAAGTGCCGGTTAAAGCAAATAGTTATACGTGGTTGGTTGTTGAATAAATCTTTTAATTTTTATACAAATGAAAAAAAATGTATTGATAATTTTTTTTATCTCTTTTGCTTTGATCTCTTGTCAGAAAGATGAGATTAAAAACATTTCGTTTGATGATGACTTTGTTGCCAAAAAACTGGTTGGCGTTCAGTGTGATTTTCCCGAAAACTCAGTGAATGTGGAGTACAACTGGTACATTGGCCCGTCACCTGATGGCGATTGGGAAAAACTTTCCGGAATCTGGTCTGATAAAATTATTTTGTTAACCTCTTATGTTGGCAAATACCTGAAATGCGAAGTAAATTGTACAATTTTAAATTCTGATGAGAAGGTAACAGCTTCTGTTATCTCCTCAAAACCGGTTGAATATAACGGAAACTCAAATACCGACTGGTTAAAGGATGCCGGTTACGGAATAATGGTACATTACCTGAAAGAAGCCATTGTGCCCGAAGGGGGTTTTAAAGAATGGAATGAGGCAGTTGACAGTTTTAAAGCTGAACGTTTTGCCAGTCAGGTGAATGAAGCTGGCGCTGGTTTTGTTATGTTCACGCTGGGGCAAAACTCAGGTTATTATTGTTCGCCAAATGCCGCTTTCGACAGCATTGTCGGAACAAAACCCGGAGAATTATGCACAATCCGTGATTTACCAATGGATTTAATTACCGCATTGGGTAAATACAATATCCCTGTAATATTGTACCTGCCAAGTAATCCTCCGATCAGTAATAAACTTGTTTCCGAAAAATTCAAATATGCCTTTAAAAAAGATTCGGCAACCAGTCAGTACAACCAGCCTATTCTCGAAAATATGATAAGGGAATGGAGTTTGAGATATGGCACCGGTGTAAAAGGCTGGTGGTTCGATGGATTATACCAGTGGAATAATATTCGCGACACGCGGATGGATATGTCGCTGAGACACAACATAAGTACACACACCCTGGCTGCGAGGGCCGGAAACAGGAACAGCATTGTTTCCTATAATTCAGGGTTTGGAGAAATAAAAGCAAATACGCCATACTGTGATTACAGTTCAGGCGAAAAATCAACAATTGATGAGTTTCCTACAAACCGTTGGGTTGAAGATGGCGTTCAATGGTTTTTGTTTACATATCTTGGCGAAAAATGGGGTGGAAAAGGGCAACAGTTCGAAACAGATAAACTGGTGGAAATGGCAACTAAAATTGTTGAAAACGAAGGTGTTTTATGTCTTGAAGTGGTTACTAATACTGAGGGTGAAATACTTCCTCACCATTTGGAACAAATTAAACAGGTGGGAAAAAGCATTGGAAAAACCAGGTAAAACTAAATCGGTAATTAATTAAACGGCGATGAAAAATTTAATAAACTCACTCTTTTTTGCGGCCTTTGTGGTGCTCATGAGTGCTTGTCAAAACACAATCAAAAATTCAGAAAGTAAAAATGAACTTTCTATAATTCCACAACCGGCAAAAGCGATAGTAAATACAGGCAATTTCAAAATAACAAAAAACACGGTTATTTATTGTAATAACAAAGAATTGTTACCTGTTGCGGAATACATGGTTGCAAAAATATCCGGCGCAATGGGTTTTAGTTTGCAAATAAAAGAAGGTACTGGGAAAGGTATCAATTTTGAAATTTCAGATCCATCGGTTTCAAAACTTGGGAATGAGGGGTACGAGCTGAATGTTACCCCCAAAAATGTGGTACTGACGGCAAACAAGGCAAACGGTATTTTTTATGGCATTCAGTCTTTGCTGCAATTGCTGCCCCCGCAAATAAAAAGCAGCTCTTTGCAGAATAATCTGAACTGGGAAATTCCGTGTGTTGAAATTGAAGATTCTCCCCGCTTTCCCTGGCGTGGTTTAATGCTCGACGTGAGCAGGCATTTCTTTACAAAAGAAGAGGTTAAGGCGTATATCGACCAACTGGCGGAATACAAAATGAATGTATTTCACTGGCATCTTTCCGATGATCAGGGATGGAGAATTGAAATAAAAAGCCTTCCGAAACTTACCGAAATTGGCGCATGGAGAGCCGAACGGGTAGGAGATTGGTGGCAAAGGGAACCCCGGCAGGAAAACGAACCTGTTACTTACGGTGGTTTTTATACACACGAAGACATAAAGGAAGTTGTGCAGTATGCAAAAGACAGATTTGTTGAAGTTGTTCCTGAAATTGATGTTCCGGGTCACAGTCTTGCGACAATTGTTGCTTATCCTGAAATTTCATGTACCCATTCAGTTAAGGAGGTTAACGTGGGAAACAAATTTTATACTGTTGATGAAAATTCATTGTGTCCCGGAAAGGAAATTACCTTCGAATATCTCGATAAAATATTCACCGAAATTGCCATGTTATTTCCTTCAGAATATATTCATGTTGGAGGCGATGAATGCTACAAAGGATTTTGGAGCAAATGCCCCGATTGTCAGAAAAGAATTCAAAATGAGAAATTAAAAGATACTTATGAACTACAGAGTTATTTTATCAAGCGGATGGAAAAGATGCTGGAAGCTAAAAATAAAAAACTCGTGGGCTGGGATGAAATTCTTGAAGGGGGACTTGCACCAAACGCAACGGTAATGTCGTGGAGAGGAATGGAAAACGGGATTAAAGCCGCGAAGGAAGGTCACCAGGTTATAATGACCCCAACAAATCATTGTTACCTCGATCTTTATCAGGGCGAACCTTCTGTTGAACCTGCAACCTACAGCATGTGCAGACTCTCTGATTCATATAATTTTGAACCTGTGCCGGATGAAGTTGACCCAAATCTGATTCTTGGTGGACAGGGAAATCTGTGGTCTGAAGCTGTTCCAACTTTTCGGCATGCAGAATACATGTCCTGGCCAAGAGGATGGGCGTTGGCTGAAGTTTTTTGGTCTTCCAAAGAGAATAAAAGCTGGGAAAATTTCGTAACCCGGGTTGAGGATCATTTTGAACGCGCCGATTTTGGAAAGATAAATTATGCACGCAGCATGTACAACGCCATTGTTACACCTTTTACTGGTGAAGATGGCACACTAAAAATAAAGCTTGACACCGAGATTAAAGATTTGAAAATCTTTTACACTTTCGACAATACAAACCCGGATAGTTACAGTCCTCAATATGAAAGTCCTCTTTCTGTTCCTAAAAACGCTGCCAGGTTGAGAATAATAACCTATAAAAATGAGAAACCTGTTGGAAAAATAATTTCACTTGAGATTGATGAGCTGCAGAGAAGAGTGAAATAATCTGCTGAATTTCATGCTGATAAACAAATAAAACCAACTTATGACATGAAAAAAATTAGGGTTCTGATTCTATTAAATATTGTTTTTATAACCAGTTTGAACGCGCAAACAAATAATCCTTCCAGAAGTATATTATCCGCTGCCGAGATTGAATTTCTTAAGGAAATGACAAAAGACGTTATGGAAAGTTCGCGGATTTATCCGGGTCAAAGAATCACCGAAGAATTTGGAAGTAACAATACGGGAGGAGTTTTGATTCGTCCGGGAGGAAGAAGTTGTTACCCTGCTTTCTGGATCAGGGACTATGCCATGTCGCTTGAAAGTGGTTTTGTTTCAAAAGAAGAGCAAAAGCACATGTTGTATTTAACCGCCTCAAAACAATGCGATCAAACCTGGATTTCAAATTCCGGAAGTATGATTCCGCTGGGGGCGATTGCCGATCATATCAGGATTGATGACAGCAATCCCGTTTTTTTCCCGGGAACCTACGACTACAATGCGCAGGGCGGAAAAACATGGGGAATGTTTCCGCCATACGGAGATCAGTTTTTATTTATTCACATGGCATGGAATTACTTCAAAACAACTTCGGATACAAATTTCCTGGAGGAAGAAATTAACGGGATAAAATTGATCGACCGGTTGGAAATGGCTTTTAAAGTTCCTCCAACCCGACAGGATGAAGTTTTGGTTTTTACAAGCGATGATTTTAGGGGTGTTGATTTTGGTTTCAGAGACGTAATAACTATCACTGGTGATCTTTGTCTTCCCTCCGTATTGAAATTCAGGGCTTCGCAGGAATTGGCCGGACTTTTTGAAAAAATCGGGCGAAAAGATAAAGCGGACAAATACATAAAACTTGCAAACCGTTTGAAAATTGAAATCCCTGAAACGTTTTCTGATTATCGCGGAATGCTAAAGGCATCAACAGGTAAAAGCAGTCAGCCCGATGTTTGGAGCACTTCTCTGGCTGTATATTTTGGTATTTTCGAAGGTGAGAACCTGAACAAAACTTGCCGGCTTCTCAGTGATTCATACAAAAATGGAACTTTGTCCTACAAAGGCAATATTCGGCATGTGCTGACAACCGATGATTTTGACGATTCCACTTCATGGGAAAATAGCTTGGCCGCAAAAAATACTTATCAGAATGGCGCTTACTGGGGAACACCAACAGGTTGGGTTTGTTATGCAATTTCGAAAGTTGACCTAAATATCGCCCGGCAATTGGCAAAGGAATATATCGAAGAATTAAGGGAAAATGATTTCCGAAAAGGAGATGAATTTGAAGCTCCCTATGAGTGTTTTCATCCAAACGGGCACAAACAAAATCCGGTTTACTTAACTTCCGTTACATGTCCGTACGCCGCGTTTAAACAGCTAGCAGAATAATCAATAAAAACTTGAAATATGAAAAAAATAGAAATTCTCTTTATCCTAACTTGTTTTGTTTCATTAATAGCATGGTCGCAGGAAAATAAAAATGTTCTGCCAACAAAAGCACAATTGGACTGGGCAGAAGCAGAAATTGGGGTTCTTATTCATTTCGACATGCAGGTGTTTAAACCTGAATATGAATGGCGGCGCGATATGGGAAAACACCCCGAACCATCGGTTTTTAATCCAAAACAACTGGATACCGACCAGTGGATAAAAGCGGCAAAAGCAGCAGGGGCAAAATATGCAGTGCTGGTTGCCAAACATTGTTCGGGATTTAGCCTTTGGCCAACCAAAGCGCATGAATACAGCGTGAAAAACTCGCCGTGGAAAAATGGAGAAGGTGATTTAGTTGCTGATTTTATTGCGTCATGTAAAAAATATGGATTGAAACCAGGCATTTACGCCAGCACAACTGCCAACGGGTTTTTACAGGTTGATAACCCGGGAAAAGTACTTTCGGGCGATCCGGAAGATCAGAAGCGTTACAATAAAATAGTAGAAACCCAACTCACGGAATTGTGGACGAATTACGGGCCACTTTTCGAAATATGGTTTGATGGCGGTGTTTTGCCTGTTGAAAAGGGAGGTTTTGATATTCTTTCACTGGTAAAAAAATACCAGCCAAATTCTATTGCATTTCAGGGGCCATTTGGTTATGAAAATAATATTCGTTGGGTTGGAAATGAAGAAGGAGTCGCTCCTTATCCCTGTTGGTCGAGAGCCGATTCTACAACTTCGGCTTCGGGAGTTATCGAAATTAAAGGTCTCAACGGAAATCCCAATGGATTATTCTGGTGTCCGGGCGAATCCGATTTTCCACTTCGCTTAAATTCATCATTTCAGGGAGGCTGGTTCTGGCATAAAGATCAGGATAATAAAATACGTAGCCTGGAAGAATTAATGGATAAATACACAAAAAGTGTTGGCCGGAATACAAACATGCTTTTGGGAGTTGTTGTGGACGATCGGGGATTGGTACCCGACGCTGATGTAAAAAGAATGAAAGAATTTGGTAATCAAGTGGAAAAATCATTTTCGAAAACTTTGGCAAAAACTTCAGGAACCGGCAATTCTTTTGAGTTGAAATTAAATTCGGCACAGCAAATCAGTTTTGTTGTTATTCAGGAAGATATATCAAAAGGAGAACAAATCAGAAAATATGAATTGAAGGGAAAAATCAACGGTAAATGGGAAACTGTTTCAAAAGGTCAAAGTGTGGGGCACAAACGCATTGAAAAAGTAAATGGCAGTTTTGAAGCATTAAAACTTGAAATCAGTGAAAATGAAGGCCCTGTTACCATTGCTAATTTTGCTTGTTTCTGAGCAATGTTTTCAAATTGTTGATGGTGTAAAAAGTTTTCCCGTTGTTTTAAAAAGAGCCAATAGTTGATAGAGTACAAAATCACACGATTTCAAACAAAATTAAAATATGTTGTAACAGGAAATTAGTTTCTTTAAAACGTGGAGAAAACTTTGAATTTATGTTTAATTGAAACAGTTTTGTACATTCATAGTTTTAAACAGATAGCATGAAAAATAAATTGTATCTCTCCGTTTTTATAGTCTCAGTTTTCTTTCTTTCCTGTAAAACTCAGGTTCAGGAATATGAAAAAAAGGTGGTTTTTGAACCCGGCACCACGCTTGATCAAAAAGTAAAACAAGCGGCACATGTAGTACCAACTCCTCAGCAACTCGACTGGCAAAGGTTGGAAATGACAGCTTTTGTCCACTTCACGGTTAATACGTTTACAAACATGGAGTGGGGGCATGGTGACGAATCGCCCGAAATTTTTAATCCAACCCAACTTGATGCCCGCCAGTGGGTTAAAACTTTAAAAGATGGAGGGATGAAACTGGTTATCCTCACCTGTAAACACCACGATGGTTTTTGTTTGTGGCCTACAAAAACCACAACACATTCAGTTGCGTCATCGCTCTGGAAAGATGGCAAAGGAGATGTGGTGCGGGAACTGCGAGAAGCCTGCGACGAGTTTGGGATGAAATTCGGTGTTTATCTTTCTCCCTGGGACAGAAACGCGCAGTGTTATGGAGATTCCCCAAAATATAATGAGTTTTTTACAAACCAACTGACGGAACTTTTAACATGGTATGGTAAAGTTGACGAAGTTTGGTTTGACGGTGCGAATGGCGAAGGACCAAACGGGAAAAAACAGGAGTACGATTGGAATATGTATTATGAAACCATTCACAAACTCCAGCCTGATGCTGTGGTTGCTATTGTTGGCGAAGATGTGCGCTGGGTTGGCACTGAATCAGGTTACGGTCGTGAAACTGAATGGAGTGTTACCGCGCTGGCTCCCGGTGGCCGCCCCGAAAATTCGGCAATAAATGCTGAATTGGGAATTAATGCTATGACAAATGATTTGGGCAGCCGCGAGGTTATCGACAAAGTTTCGCAGTTGTTTT
>DAOPJR010000096.1:0-12731 GCA_035399765.1 Draconibacterium sp.
GCTCAAATATAAAGTGGTTTATATTTCAGATCCTTTATGCTGGACCGAAGCGCCTTCTACATTAAAGGTTCTGGGAACGCAACGAAACAGGTGGACACGTGGCACCATAGATACAATTATGCTTCACCGGAATATTTTTATGAATCCGAAATACGGGTTTATGGGAATGGTTTCACATCCGTACTGGGTATTTTTCGAATGGCTGGCGCCAATTATCGAATTCTTAGGAATATTGTACTTTATAGTTATAGCATTGTTGGGAGAAGCAAACTGGCCATTTTTCGCTATCATGTTTACTTTTGTTTACTTCTTCGCGATAACGTTTTCAACGTATGCCATTCTTTTCGATCATCTTTCATATTACAGGTACAAGAAAAAGCGAATGATTATAAAATTGTTAATGACAGCCTGGCTCGAACCTTTTTTATACCATCCATTAGTGGTTTACTGGGGATTGCGGGGGAACTTCGATTACTTTATCAGAAAGAAAAAATCGTGGGGCAAAATGACAAGGGCGGGCTTTGAAATGCCAAAATATAAAAAGGGAAAAAACTAATAAGATGCAGAACAAAACAAACATCAGGACTTTTGCTGTGTTAGCGGTTTTATTACTGACAGGGTTTTCCAATTCTTTGAGTGCCCAAACTTTTGATCAGGCACGAGATTATGCGTTTAATGGCGAAAGAGAAAAAGCTCGGGAAATCTGTCGCAAAATACTTTCACAGGGTTTTAATTCAGACGTTGCTTTGTTGATGGGGCGGACATATGCCTGGGATGGAATGTACGATTCGGCCAGAGTAGTATTGCAAAATGTTCTGGTTCATCGTCCCGGAAATATGGAAGCCTACGATGCTCTTTCGGATGTTGAATTTTGGGCAGACAATAATGAAAAGGCAATTGAGTATTGTGATGAGGCACTAAAAATCGAGCCCGAATCGCAATCGTTTACCCTGAAAAAAGCACGAATTCTTTACAGTGAAGAAAAATATGATAATGCGGTTTCGGTGCTTGAAGATTTTTTACAAAACAATAGTGGTAACGGCGAGATCATAAAAAAATTGGATGAGTACAGGTTAGAGTCGTTAAAGAATAAAATCCGTCTGGTTTACACATACGATCATTTTAATAGTGAATTTAATCGCGATCCATGGCATATGGTAGCGCTCTCGTACGGCCGTAAAACCAAACTTGGAACAGTAATTGCCCGTGTTAACTACATTAATCGTTTTAATGATAACGGGATGCAGATTGAAATGGATGCGTATCCCAAAATAAGCGAAAATAACTATGCTTACCTGAATTACGGGTATTCTGCAAACACACTTTTCCCGAAAAACCGGTTTGGTTTTGAATGGTACCACAATTTTCCAAAAGCTTGGGAAGGTTCTTTAGGAATGAGGTATCTGGACTTTAGTTCTTCGGGAGTTGATATTTACACGGCAACAATCGGGAAATATGTTGGTAATTACTGGATTTCATTGCGATCTTACGTAACGCCTGATTCAAGTGGAACTTCAGTTTCCGGGGCATTATCAATGAGACGTTATTTCTCCGATTCAGAAGATTATATTGGCCTTAAATTAAGTTATGGCGTTTCTCCCGATGATAACAGGAAACCAATTGATTCCGAGAAAAACCTGACATTAAAAACAAGATCGGTAAGAGTTGAATACAATCATATTTTTAAAAAAATCTGGATTGTTAGTGCCGGGTTTAATTTAGGAAACGAACAACTGCAACCAGGTGATTATTCGGGATATTATTCTTTCGATATAGGTTTTTCCAGATTGTTTTAACTAAAGCCTAATGAGTAAATTTATCGATACAGCACATCTTCTTGTCCGCACATTAAGGCGGTTTATAAGCCTGAGTTTTATTCTGGCTTTAATGATTTTGCTGGTTCGTGTATACGAAATAATAATTACAGCCAACTATTATAATTATCCTCCCGGGAGTTTTTTCTCGTTGCTCATAGGTTTCAAATACGACATTATTCTTTACCTGAGGGTTTCGGCTGTTTTGATGATTCCCTATTTATTACTTGGCTTATTCAGCCAGAAAGTTGCGCGTAACTTTTTTATTGTTGTATCTGTATTGCTTGTTTTTGGTGATATGTTGCTGTTGAAATACTTCTCAACAGCAGGAGTTCCGTTGGGAGCCGATTTGTTTGCCTATTCAATAGAAGAAATCAATCAAACGGTTCAAAGTTCGGGAGAGATGAATGTTTGGCCCTTTATATTCATGGCGCTCTTTTTGGCCTACATGGTAAGGGTATTTGTTCGTCATGTTTATTTTAAATTGAAACCATGGATGCTTTTTGTTATCAGCCTTGCCATGCTCATTTCTTTAATTCCACTTAAAATATTTAATCCGCAGCCGGCCAATTATACCAACGAATTTGAACTGTTTGCAGCCACAAACAAGCTTAATTTCTTTGGCGAGAGTGTCTTTAAAAAGTATGTGTCCGGCGAAAATCTGGCAAATCAAACCTATACTTTTAAAGCTGTTACTTCAACTGGCGACGGATCGTTTACCTATATTAGCGAGGAATATCCTTTTCTTCATAATGAAACGACTCCAAATATATTGGGAGATTATTTTAAACTAAGTGAAGACAAGCCGAACATCGTGCTGATTATTGTTGAAAGTCTTGGCCGTGCATACAGTGGAGAAGGCGCTTACCTCGGAAGTTTCACGCCCTTTCTGGATTCGTTGATGGATAAAAGTTTGTACTGGGAAAACAATTTAAGTACCTCAGGTCGAACCTTTGAGGTGCTTCCTTCCACTTTGGCTTCCGTTCCTTTCGGAGAAAGGGGCTTCACCGAGTTGGGTGAAGAAATGCCCGATCACATCAGTTTAATAAGTTTGTTAAAAACGGGAGCCGCTTATACCAGCTCATTTACATATGGAGGGGAAGCTCATTTCGATAATATGGATATTTTTATGAAGCGCCAGGGGATTGATAAAATTATCGACAATGAAAAATATGGCGAGGGTTATGAAAGGATGCCCGCATCGGCCAGTGGTTTCTCGTGGGGATTTGGCGACAAAGAAATTTTCAGTCGTTACATAGATGAAATTAAAACTGATACCACAACTCCTCGTATCGATGTTATCCTTACACTGTCGATGCACAGTCCGTTTGTTATTTCGAACCAGGATCATTACATCTCGAAATTTAATGAACGGATAAAAGAATTAAATCTTTCGGATAAAACAGAAGCCTTTGATCGTAGCTATGAGAAACAGCTTTCAACTGTACTTTATTTTGATGATGCTTTAAAATATTTTTTCCACGAGATGGAAAAGTTGCCATCGTTTGCGAATACCATTTTCTTGATTACCGGTGACCATCGGATGCCTGAAATTCCGATTAGTACGCAACTCGACAGGTTTCATGTTCCGCTGGTTATTTATTCCCCGATGCTTAAGAAATCCCAGAAGTTTTCGTCTATTGTGACCCATTTTGATATTACGCCTTCGTTGGTGGCCCTGCTGGACGCTGATTCTGTTATTTCGCGACCCAAAGTTGCTGCCTGGATTGGCCACGGACTCGATGACGAAACCGATTTCAGAAACAAAAATGCCTACCCGTTTATGCGTAATAAAAACGAAATTCTTGATTTTATAGACAAGGATAAAATGCTGGCCAATAATGTTCTGTATCAGGTGTACGAAAACATGGACATTGAACCGGTAAAATCGCAGACGGGAGATCCTGACTTAAAAGCTGAGTTGGACAACTTTCTTCTGAAGAATTACTATGTATGCACAAACAACAAACTAATCCCTGATTCCTTATTGAGATACACTTTCTCCGTGAAACAAACACCATAGCCGCTGACCGAGTACAACAATCGTCTTTATTTGGTGTTGTTTTGAACAGGTAACAGATCGATGCTGATTTCACAAAAAGCCTGAATGAATGAAAACATATATCTGTCTATTAAGGGGAATCAATGTAAGCGGGAAAAACATTATTAAAATGGATGCGCTGAAACAAATGTTTGAAAGTCTGGGCGCTACAAATGTTAAAACCTACATTCAAAGCGGGAATGTTGTTTTTCAATATAAGGATGAAAAACCAGTGGCACTGGAAACACTGATTACAAGCCAAATTTTAGCCGATTTTGGGTTCGATGTGCCAGTGCAGGTTTTAAGTTTTGAAGAACTTAAGCATATTGTCGAAAACAATCCTTTTCTAAAAGACAGCACCAAAGATGAAGCCTTTTTGCATCTTACTTTTTTGGCCGCACCGCCTCAGGAGATTGATCAGGAGGTACTATTCAGCAAGAAAACAGGCAACGAAGAAATTGTGATCACAGATGCTGCTGTATATTTGTATTGTCCTCACGGTTATGGCCGAACAAAACTCAACAACAATTTTCTGGAAAATAAACTGAAGGTTCATGCTACCACGCGCAACTGGAAAACCACTTTAAAGTTGTTGGAAATGGCTGCCAGTTAGTGATTTGAGAATGATAATCAAGGGAGTTAAATACGAATTTACAGCAGAACCCTGGCAATATGCTTCGCCCGGTGGTTGGTTTTTTGTTACCTTACCCACAGAAATATCGGCTGAAATAAGGGAGATTTTTAGATCGGAAGAAGAAGGATGGGGGAGACTAAAAGCGACAGCTAAAATTGGAAACAGTGAATGGAAAACAGCTATCTGGTTCGATCGTAAAATGAGTTCTTATTTGATCCCGTTAAAAGCCGAAATCAGAAAGAAAGAAAACCTGGTGGCAGGTAAAGCCATAAAAATCAATGCGTGGATTTAGTTACACAATTTTTAAGCCCTCTACTGAATTTGAATATTACTACTGCAAACTGCTCGCTAAGTCGTCTTCCTGTATCTCCAAATGGCAAGTCCAAGAAAGGTAGCCCCCAATGCCAACAGCGAGAAAAATTCCCCGATCAGGTCAGGAAATCCTGAACCTTTCAATACTACATGCCGCATTATTTTCATGAAATAATACATGGGATTTGCGCGGTCGACTATTTGAGCCCAATGTGGCATACTTTCAACAGGGGTGAAAATACCCCCCATCATTATAAATACCATCATAAAGAAGAAACTAACCAGCATGACTTGCTGTTGCGTGTCGCTGACTGTAGAAATAAACAACCCCAGTCCGAGAGCTCCAATTAGGAATACACTGGCAAAAGCAAAAAGTACCAGCAGATTTCCAACGATCTGCAAATCAAAAACCAGCCAGGCAATAAATAATCCGAACGACAGATCGAACAATGCGATGACCCAAAAAGGAACGAGTTTGCCAATAATAAACTGGTATTTTTTTATGGGAGTTACGTTTAATTGTTCGATTGTTCCGATCTCTTTTTCACGTACCAGGTTCATACCTGATAAAAACATGCCAATTACAGTCACAAGTACCGCCAAAATTCCAGGTGCCATAAACCAGTGGTAGTCGAGTTCAGGATTATACCAGTAATTTTCTGATATTTTGATTTCAGTGGGGGGAGTAAATTCCGGAAGCCCTTTCCAATCAGCAATCAGGTGCTTGTTGTAGTTCCCAATTATTTGTGAAGAGTATCCATAGATTAACTGGGCGGAGTTACCATCAATGGCATCGATCAGAAGCTGGATTTGTGCTTTATCGTCCCGGATCAGGTTGCGTTCCATGTTTGGCGGAATAACAAGAATCACATCGGCATCACCGTTTAAGAGCATATCTTCCCCAATTGACTCATCGAAAACTGCCTGTTCGAGGTTGTAAAACGGAATAGCATCAAATTTGGCAATCAGTTCGCGTGAGGTTTCCGATAGATCTTTGTCAACCACTACCATATCGATTTTTTTCATGTCGAAAGTGGCAGCAAATACCAGTACCAGCATTTGTAACAACGGCACCCCGAAAATCATCGGTAGCATGGTTTTGTTCCGGAATATCTGCCGGAATTCTTTTTGAAGAATATATAATATTGTTTTCATATTAAGTATTTTATACCCTGTCTTCGATCCTTATTGATCTCGACTGTCCCCCTTAATTAAGGGGGACAGTCGAGTCCCGAGATTGGACGAATAGGGGGTTATTCCAATCTTATTTTAAACTTCTTCACACTTAAAGCAATAAAAAACAAAGTCATTCCTATCAAAATCAATGTCTCTTTCCATACGAACAAGAAGCCTACTCCTTTCAGCATAATCGCGCGAATGATAGTGACAAAATACCTGGCGGGCATCACGTGGCTGATAACCTGGAGAACTACAGGCATGTTTTCGATCGGGTAAATAAAACCTGACAGAATAATTGTGGGCAGCATCAGGCCGACCATCGATATAAACATGGCCACCATTTGATTTTTGGCTACTGTGGAAATAAGAATTCCCAGGCAAAGCGCCATCATAATAAACAGAATGGTTTCCAGCATTAGCAGGATGAAACTTCCGGTGATTGGCACACCAAAAACAAAGTGCCCGGCTAAAACAATAATAAATGCATTTACAATCGATAGAATGAGGTACGGAATTACTTTTCCTACAATGATTTGTCCCGGTTTAAGCGGAGAAACAAGTAGAATTTCCATGGTCCCGAGTTCTTTTTCCCGGGTGATTGAAATGGAAGTCATCATGGCAGAGATCAACATCAGAATCAATGCCATTACACCCGGAACAAACATGTAGGCACTTTTCATTTCTTCATTAAAGAACATGCGAACCTCTGGATGTATCTGCATTGGAAATTTCAGGTTTGGATACAATTTCTTTACATAGTCGTTGATTATTCCTGAGGTGTAAGTAATAATTAATCTTGAAAGGTTAGGGTCGGAAGCATCGGCAATGAGTTGTACGTTCGCTTTGCCTTCTTTTATGAGCTTTTCTCCAAAATCACTCTCAAAAACGATCACCTGTTTTACTTTTCCTTTTCGGAATATAGCTTCTATATCATTTGTCCCTTCCAGATTTTCGTCAAGGATAAAATAACCGGAAGACAGAATCTTATTTGTAATCTTCAAGGTTGTTTCATCTTTTGCCTGGTCGTAAATGGCAATGTGCACATCCTGAATCTCATTTTTGATAACAGTACCAAAGATCAGCAATTGGGCAATCGGTATCCCGAACAGGATCAGCATCGTCCGCGGATCACGGAAAATGTGAAAGAATTCTTTTCGTATAAATGATCTGAGTTGTTTCATATTTTTGGCTTTGAGCACTGGGCTTCGAGCTTTGGGCTTTATTTCAGTTTCTTTTGCAAATTTGTAATACCTCCTTGAATAATATCTAATTGATAACTAATCTCTTCAGGGTGTTTTGTTGAAATATATCCAAGGTTATTGGAAATGATGAATTGAGTTTCAAGTTCATAAGAAGAACCTCTGGAAATGTTCAGAAACCGGTTTAATTCAGAATCCGAATTACGACCATAACCTTCTGCAATATTTGATGGTATCGACAACGCACATCTGCGCATTTGTGAAACCAATCCAAGCTTTTCCTCTTCCGGAAAGTGTGCTGTGAGTTTATACACGTTGGTGACAATATCAATACCTTCTTTCCAAATATTCAGATTTTTGAACTTTTTCATAATTTTTACTTCTTGATGAATTAATAATTAGCTACTACTGCAGACAGGCTCAAGGCTCATTGCTCAAAGCTCGTTGCTTGTCATCTTGCAATGCGGAGAAACACTTCATCCATATTTTTGGCATTGTATTTTTCCTTCAGTTTGGCAGGAGTGTCAAGTGCCTCAATTCGTCCGGCATCCATAATGGAAACGCGGTCGCAGTATTCAGCTTCATCCATGTAGTGGGTAGTAACAAACACCGTAATTCCATCATGAGCTGCCTCATAAATCAGGTCCCAGAATTTGCGTCGGGTCACAGGGTCGACACCTCCGGTTGGTTCATCCAGAAAAACGATTCTTGGTTCATGGAAAATAGCCACTGAAAAAGCGAGTTTTTGTTTCCATCCGAGTGGAAGTCCTGCAATTAGTTTGTTCTTAGCACTTTCCATCTCCAACTTTTTAAGTAGTTCCGTCATCTTCTCTTTTCGTTTTTTAGGCGAAATACCATATATGCCCGCGTAAAGTCTGATATTTTCAGCAACGGTTAAATCTTCGTATAACGAAAATTTCTGACTCATGTATCCGATATTCTTTTTGATCTTTTCTGTTTCCTTATAAATATCATAGCCTGCAACTTTCAATTCGCCTGATGTGGGTGCCGACAATCCGCAAAGAATACGCAGAGCTGTGGTTTTTCCGGCTCCGTTTGCTCCGAGAAATCCAAAAATTTCACCTTTGTAAACGTCAAATGTCAGGTTGTCGTTGGCAGTGAAATTCCCGAATTTCTTTACCAGATTTTTTACGGTTATTATCTTTTCTTTTTCCATCTTTCAAGTTTTCAGTCGCAGTCTCAGTTTTCAGTCTTTCTAAAAATCTTTGCTGCTCCCAAATTTGTCAGGATTATTAATCATGTAATTCAATAACTTCCCAATTTCCAGGCATTCAGAATGCAAGGAATTATGTGTATCTTCATTCAGATAGTTGCAAGCCAAAGCAAAGTCGAGCCAAACAGAAGTTTCACTATTCTCCCCATCAGAATCGGTAAGTTTGGCAATGAAATGTTTAGGGTAAATTCTTTTTTGATAAGCTTCTGCTAAATTGGCACATGTTGATCTTGAAGACCTACGGATCTGATCGGTCAGCGAATAAGTCTCTTCTTTTGGAAATGACTTTGAAGCTTCAAAAATATCCATAGCAAGTTTAAATGCCTTTTGATAAACAATTAACTCTTTGAAATCCATATGCTTTTATTTTTTAATATTCACTTGTAACCTGAGACTGTAGACTGCGACTGCATACTCATAAAAACATCCTCAATCCCGGGAACAATTTCTTCAACCACAATATTTTTATGATTAAGCCTTTCAAGATAAACATCCAATTCAGCTGTTTCCACATCGTCATCAATTCCGGTGAAGTGAACAAATTGTCCGAATGCAAAAACGGATTCCGCTTTTTCGAAAGCACGCAGGTCGTTGATGAGACGGTACATTTCATCAGACCGAGCCTGGATGATCTTCCTGGGAAATTTGCTCGTTATATTGGTGGGTGAATCCACATCCATTATTTGTCCTTTCTGCATCAACGCTACACGATCGCAAAGGCCGGCTTCATCCATGTAAGGTGTCGAAACCAGAATGGTGATGCCCTTTTGCTGCAGATTCTTCAGCATTTCCCAGAATTCTTTTCTTGAAACGGCATCTACTCCGGTAGTAGGTTCGTCGAGTACCAGTATTTTAGGTTTGTGTATTAGTGCGCAGGAGAGTGCCAGCTTTTGCTTCATTCCGCCGGAAAGTTTACCTGCACGACGTGTCTTGAATGGTTCAATCTGGTAATAAATATCCTTAATCAGATCGTAATTTTCTTCCACGGTTGTGCCGAAGACAGTGGCGAAAAAGTTAAGGTTTTCTTCTACACTTAAATCCTGGTACAACGAAAAGCGCCCCGGCATGTAACCAACAATGTGCCGGATTCTTTTAAAATCTTTAACCACATCAAGATCCGCCATTTTTGCTTTTCCTGAATCAGGTAAAAGTAAGGTCATCAAAATACGCATCAAAGTCGTTTTCCCTGCTCCGTCGGGACCGATCAATCCAAACAGCTCGCCTTCGTTCACCTTCAACGAAACACCTTTCAAGGCTTCTGTTTCGTCGTATGATTTTGATATGTTATCTACTTCAATCATGTTTTTTATGATAACTGTGACTGAAAACTGCGACTGTTTACTGCCAACTAATTTCTCCCGGCATTCCAATTTTTAAGGTTCCGTCATTTTTCACCAGAACTTTTACTGCATATACCAGTTTAACTCTTTCTTCTTTGGTTTGAATTATTTTAGGAGTGAACTCAGCTTCCGATGATATCCAGTCTACTTTTCCTTTCAGTGTCTGATTTTCAGTTGCAGTTTTATCGATCAGCACATTTACTTCCTGTCCGATTTTTACCTGTGGAAGTTGAGTTCCGCTTACATATACTTTCAGCGTCAGTTCATCGAGGTTTGCCATTTTAAAAAGAGGTTTTCCCGGTGATGCCAGTTCGCCCTGTTCCACATAAGTTTCAAGAACAGTGCCGCCGGCAGGTGCGGTTACCGAACAGCGGTTGAGCAAGTCGCGGGCTTCGGCTACCTGAGTGTCCAGTACTTCCAGTTCCTTGTTTACCGATGTGTACTGCGTGCGGGTGCTTTCGATCTGACGTTCCAGTACGCCAATCTGGCCTGTAATATCATCCAGCTGTTTTTGAGTTGCTGCATTATCTTTTAACATGTTTTCCACTCTTTTTTCATTAATGCGAAGGTTTTTGATCTGTTCATCAAAAACTCCGATCTGTGACTGAATCGATTGACGGCGGGCAATAACAGCATCTTTCTGAGCTGCAATTTGTTTCAGTTTTAAGTCTATTGGTACCGTATCTATTAAAGCCGCGAGCATTCCCTGCTCAATCTTCTGGCCTTTTTCAATATTCAGTTCCAGAATCTTTCCTGAGGATTCAGAAGAAACGATTACCGGATCGGCTTCGAAATTACCATAGGCATCCGATCTTTCCTCGGTATTGCTACATGCAAACAAACCGGCAGAAAGTAGTGTGATGAATAAAATTCTTTTCATTATAAGGTGTTTTTATTGTTTCTTTTTTGTTTGATTTTCTTCTCCTTGTAAACCTTTTCCTATAATCAGCTCGTACTTTTCTTTGGCTTCATCAAGCTGAATTTTATGTAGTTCGAAATTGAGTTTGGCCAATGTTTCGGCTTGTACTTCGCCGATGTAATCAGAGGCGGTAATCACCTGGTTTTCGAGCTTTGAGGCGGCTGTTTTGGCAATCTCGCTGCGGAGATCCACCAATGTTTGATCGTTGCTGATCATGTTTTCCAGTTTTCCTATAGTTTCTTTTTGCTGAACATCGAGGACTTGTATATTTTGTCTGAAAACCTCTTCGTGATATTGAAGTGCAGTCTGCTGAAGGTGAATGACTTCTTTTTTACGGGTTGTATTTTTCCAGTCGAAGGCATTCCATGAAACACCAACACCAACCAGGTACCATGAGTCAAACTTATCATTCAGCATATTCATTCCCGGTCGACCGTATCCCGCTTGTCCAAATCCGAAAAGCTTGGGATTACGCGTTTTATCAAGTAATGCAATCTGTGAATCCATTAATCTCGACTGGCTGGCATAGTAATTCAATTCAGGTCGTTGAAGTTCTTCACCTACGTTTATGTTTTTCGAAGTGTAATTCAGTTTGCTGTTCTCTGAAATATCTTTTCCGGTCATCACCGACAACATTTTAACGACACTGCTTTTTCCCGCCTGTAATTGAATTTGGCTCTGATCGAGGTTCAGGATTTCGGCCTTAATTACCAGAGCTGACGATTTTTCTACCATCCCATTTTTTACTCCCGATTCAACCGATGAAAGTTTTTCTTCGAGTACCTTTTTCTGTGCTTCAATTACCATTAGTTGTTTGTCGATTACCAAAGCAGTAAAAAAAGCCTGCGACACCTGATCGTTCAGTTTGTACAGTTCCATTTCCAGTTCGCTGAGGTTTTTCCCGAGCACTGCATTTTCCAACTCGCGGTTAGCGGCTGAAATACCACCATCCCAGATCGACTGTTTTAATTCCGCGTAAACTTTGTACTGATCTTTTGAAACTGTCGGGATGGAAATATTTGGTAACGAAATACCAATGTGAGTAACATCCGATTGGTAAGTCGCTTGCCCGTTCAGTGTCACCTGAGGATAATAATTCGTATTGATATTTTCCTGCTGAAGTGCGGTAATCTCTTTAAAAATTCCTGCCTGTTTCAGGTTCGGATAGTTTTCGCGTGCCCACTGATAACACGAATCGAGCGAAACCTCGTTTTGCGCCAACACCAGTTGAGCCGGCAATAACAGTAGAATAAATAACTTTCTCATTTTATAAGGATTGAATTTAAAATGAATTCTTTGATCGTAATTTTTCTTTTTTCAATGAATTCGTTGTAGGCATTTTTATCATTTTCAAAAAACATAATGGATAATAAAGGCCCTGCAGCAATGGGGAAGATGCTTAACCCAAGCATATTGACCAGCAGGTCACGCGGGTCCAGTCTCCTAATTTTTCCGGCATCCATTTCTTTTTCAAACATCCCCATAACTTCCGCAGGATTTACGCCATTACTTTTTATAATTGTCGCCAGAAATTCCGGATTCCGGTTCATCTCTTTTAAGATGAAAGTGGGGAGGTAAGGGTTTTTTTGTAGAAGATCGATGTATTTATCTAAAAAGATTCCCAGTTTCTCTTCGAAAGGAAGATCAGAATAAACCATTGTCATCAGGTTGGGAAAAATTCGGGAAAAAACCATTTTAAAAATGGCATTGAACAGCTTTTCTTTTGTTCTAAAATAGTAGTGGAGCAGGGCTTTATTGATACCTGCTTCGTTCGCAATCTCTTGCATTCGTGCCCCGTCCATCCCTTTTCGGATAAAAACAGTTTGCGCTGCATTCAAAATTTTTTCTTCAGTATTGTCTTTTTTATGGTCATTCATTTCGAAATGATTTTTTAACTAATTGATTTAACCAACTGGTCAAAAATAGAAGATCGAAAATTATTAACCAAATATTTTAACTAAAAAATTTAACTGTTTGGTTAAATTTGATATTAATGATTTCTTTTATCTTTACAGTAAGTGATACCAAACTTATTTAATATGAAAAAGATAACATTGAT
>DAOPJR010000097.1:0-11231 GCA_035399765.1 Draconibacterium sp.
TTGGTTCACCGTATTGTTCACATTTACAACGGTTTTAAATGGTGTATTTTGACATGGTAAAAACAAAAAAGCCTGCAAATCATCTGATTTACAGGCTTTTGGTGAATTTTGATTTTTCACTTGGTCGGGATACCAGGATTCGAACCTGGGACCCCCTGCTCCCAAAGCAGGTGCGCTAACCGGACTGCGCTACATCCCGAAATATAGTAATGCGGAGAGGGGGGGATTCGAACCCCCGGTACAGTTACCCGTACGTCAGTTTAGCAAACTGGTGGTTTCAGCCACTCACCCACCTCTCCAAATAAGGTTCGCCGTGCTTGAATTTCTTCGCCTCTCAGCGATTCTCTTTTTACTTTTCAGTACATTAAAAGAACGTGTTCTTTTTTCGTGCGTGCAAAAGTAGAAATTGTTTTTACATTGGCAAAGCTTTTGATTAAAAAATGCCCACTTTTTTGTCCCGGTAGTTTTGTTTCTCAGAATAGAAATTCATTTCAAATTATAACTAAGGTATTTACTTTAGTATCAGTTGTGTCGTGCGTGATTATTAATGAAAATGCAAACGTGTTTCGATTATTTTTCAGGGCATACTAAATTTTGTTTAAAAAATGTTTGCTTTTTCTTAAACAAAAGTCTTTCAGGTATGTTTTTAATTCTGTTTTGATAAAATTGACAAAAGAATAAGAAATGAAAGCAACAATTGACTTGAAGAAACTGAACGGGAAGAACGGTTTTCATACAAATGGATATACAAGCGCTGTACAGAATGGATTTGATCATATTGGAGATAGTCATGTAGGAACATCAATTGAAACACCACTTCGCGACGATGCATTTGATCTTTCGGACAAAGAGAAAATAGCGATTATTGAAGATCATTTTCGTGATATCATGGAAACAATGGGGCTCGACCTAACAGACGACAGTTTACGCGGAACTCCGCACCGGGTAGCAAAAATGTTTGTAAATGAGATTTTTTATGGTTTGAATCCTGCTAATAAACCGCGTGTTTCTGTTTTCGAAAACAAATTCAAATATGGTGAAATGCTGGTGGAAAAGAACATCAACATGAATTCGTTTTGCGAGCATCATTTTTTACCGATTGTTGGAAAGGCACACGTTGCCTATATTTCAAGTGGCGAAGTCATAGGTCTTAGCAAGATCAACCGGATTGTCGATTATTTTGCCCGTCGTCCGCAGGTTCAGGAGCGATTGACCGTACAGATCGCCAGTGAACTTAAAAAAGCTCTTAAAACTGATGATGTGGCTGTGGTGATCGACGCCAAGCACATGTGCGTTTCGTGTCGTGGCATTCAGGATGAGAGCAGCACAACTATCACCGCCGAGTATTCCGGTAAATTCAAAGAAAAAGCAACGCGCGATGAGTTTTTAAGATATATCAACCTTTAGCTTTGATATCGAAAGCCATTAAAACCTGTCCGTGGCGTTGATATAAAATACCGTTTTTAATAACCGGGTGCGAGAAATGTTCCCGACTGCCACGGGTAATTTTAAACTGACTTATTTCGTTTAAAGCACCGTTAGAAGTATAACTTACCAGCGAAAGCTTGCCATTTTGACTGTAATAATACAGTAAATCATCGGCTGCAATTACAGCACCCCAGCCGAGTTTAAGCGAATCGCTGATAACACCCGATTCTGCATTAATGCTTTTGAATTCTTTTTTAGTAGTTCCGCTACCATAGATATGATTGCCGATTTTAACAATTGCGCCCATATAGCTGTCAAATTCTGCGTTTCTCCACACTTCTTTTATTTGTGATCCGTCTTCTGAAAGTTGTAGTTTTATACCACCATTACCATCGCCCGCAGCATAGTAAATACATCCGTCGTCGAAAATAACACTGTTGCTGTGTGTATCGCCGATTCCAGGCTGTCGTTCTTCAGGTTTTGTATTGGTTTGTTCCTGCGACCATAACATTTCACCCGTTTCTGTATCGAATCCCATAAGATGATACGCAGAAAAAGTAACGAAAATATGACGTGTGGGTAATTCAATAAGTTGGCCGGGGGTGTAGCCCGAACGTTCACTAAATCCTTTGTTGCTCCATATCAGTTCCCCGGTAAAACGGTTGAGGGCAACTACATTGTATTCTTTTCCTCCCACTGTCCAGAACACTCTGTCTCCATCTACAACGGCAGCTTCCGAATGCCCGAATCGGGGCAAAATTCCTCCAAAATCATCTGTAAAGTTCTTTTCCCATACAACCTCTCCATTGCTTCTTTTCAGACAATACAGATTATTCATCCCTGATCCAATGTAAATCAAATCATCTACAATGGTTGGGGCAGAACGCGACCCCGGATAATTAACCACCCATTCTTTTCCGAATGGAGCTTTCCACAATGTATTTCCATTTAAATCGAGACAGAATAAAGTGGCTGTACTGTCAATGGCTCCGGTAATATAAATCTCGTTTTCTGTAATTGTAGGAGAGCCGTAACCATCACCAATTTCTTCGGTGTACCACAATTCCTTCAGACCATCTTCAGGCCACTCTTTTAACAAATTCTTTTCAGGGTAAATTCCCATCCGGTTTTCTCCCCGCCACTGGTAAATTTTGGTTTGATTGTTTGCACAGGATAAAATGATCAGACTCAACAGAAAAAGACAGAAGTTTTTCATGAACAGATGATTTGGTTTTTTTAATAGTCAGGGTAAAGATAATTTTATTACAACTGCAGAAATGAATCTTATAAGAAATACAACTCAAATGATATTTTTCTTTTAATGCGAAATCATTTAAAGTTGATGAATATTAGATAATTACCTCTGGTAGATATCATCAGAGTTCCTATGTAGATTAATTGTTTAAAAATTGTGAGTTTTTATGAAACCGGTCAGCTTCTGCCTCTTTCAAATTGTATTACCTTTGGACTTTCAAAAATTTAAGTTTCAGGAAAATGAAGAGAGATAATCTGGTATTCGATATTATTAAAAAGGAATACAACCGCCAATTGAGTGGCATTGAATTGATTGCTTCGGAGAATTTCGTGAGCGACCAGGTACTGGAAGCCATGGGTTCAGTGATGACCAATAAATATGCCGAAGGTTATCCGGGCAAACGCTATTACGGTGGCTGTCAGTTTGTTGACGAAACAGAAACTTTGGCTATCGAGCGTATCAAGGAATTATTTGATGCTGAGTGGGCCAATGTTCAGCCACACTCGGGAGCGCAGGCAAACGCGGCTGTTTTAAGCGTGATCCTGAAACCGGGTGATACGTTCCTGGGACTTGATCTTTCTCACGGTGGACACCTTTCACACGGATCACATGTCAACTCATCGGGTATTTTATATAACCCGATCGCCTACAAGGTAAAGGAAGATACCGGCCGCGTTGATTATGATGAGATGGAAGCACTGGCCATCGAACACAAACCAAAACTGATCATTGGCGGTGCATCAGCATACAGCCGTGAGTGGGACTACAAACGGATGCGCGAGATTGCCGATAAAGTGGGTGCATTGTTGATGATCGACATGGCTCACCCTGCTGGATTGATTGCTGCCGGTTTACTTGATAATCCTTTGAAATATGCACATGTGGTTACTTCTACCACGCATAAAACATTACGTGGCCCGCGCGGAGGTATTATCCTAATTGGAAAAGATTTTGAAAATCCATGGGGAATTACCACTCCGAAAGGTGTGGTTCGCACGATGTCGTCGCTGCTTGATTCAGCTGTTTTCCCGGGACAACAGGGAGGCCCGCTTGAGCATGTGATTGCTGCAAAAGCAGTGGCATTTGGTGAGGCTCTTACACCGGAATACAAAGAATACCAGGCTCAGGTTAAGAAGAATGCTGCTGTAATGGCACAGGCTTTTGTTGATTTAGGATACAACGTAATTTCCGGGGGTACTGACAATCACTCGATGTTGATCGACTTGCGTACCAAATATCCTGAAATTACTGGTAAACTGGTTGAGAATACCATCGTAAATGCAGAGATTACTGTAAATAAAAATATGGTTCCTTTTGATAGCCGTTCTCCTTTCCAAACATCCGGTTTACGCGTGGGAACTCCTGCCATCACAACCCGCGGTGTGAAAGAAGATCTGATGCCGGTAATCGTTCAGTTGATCGATGATGCCATTGCCAATATCGACAATGATAAGATGATTGCTGCTATTGGTGAGAAAGTACATGCCATGATGAAGGATTATCCTTTGTTTGCTTATTAGTAAAATTGTTGAAGATTTATATGAAGCCCCGGGGAATTTGCCTCGGGGTTTTTTCTTTACTTTAAACTCTAAACTTATTTTATGGAGTGGTACCTGATTTTAGCACTTATTGGAACCGGAATTGCAGCCGGATTTATTAATACAACTGCTGGTGGTGGTTCGATGCTGACTGTCCCGTTGCTGATGTTTATGGGCTTGCCCGCAAACATCGCTAACGGTACTAACCGCGTTGCGATTCTTTTGCAAAACGCGGTCGGAGTACAGACTTTTCGTAAAAAGAAAGTTCTTGATCTGAAAACTGATTATCGGCTGGCAGTGCCTGCTGTTGTCGGGTCGATTCTTGGAGCATTGATCGCGGTGGAAATGAATGTCGATCTGCTCAAAAAGGTCATTGCCGGATTGATGGTAGTAATGTTGCTCATAGTTGTACTTAAACCCGAGGTTTGGGTGAAAGAACGTGCTGGTGCAGTACTTGCAAAACCGAGTCTGCTCCAGTATGTGATCTTTTTCCTGATTGGGTTGTATGGTGGTTTTATACAGTTGGGTGTGGGATTCTTTCTTCTGGCCGGGCTTGTTTTAGGTGCCGGACAGAACCTGGTACGGGCAAATGCAATCAAAGTTTTAATCGTACTTATTTATACAATTTTTTCTTTGGGAATTTATCTTTACCACGGTCAGGTAGATATTGTCGCCGGCTTGATTTTGGCAGTCGGAAATATGTTTGGTGCCTGGCTCGGGGCACATTTTACGGTTAGAGGTGGTGGCAAATACGTTCGTTTTGTGCTGATCGGTGCCATGATAATCGTAATACTGAATCTGTTTGGAGTGTTTAATTAGCTGTGAGCTAAGAGCAAAATTAATAAGTAAAACCTGATAAAAGAATAGTTTCCTCTCGATTCTAAATATTCCTTATTTTCTGTCCTAATTTAGGGGAGATGCCGGCGTAAGGAATGAGGGAGGAAGGCAGAGGGGTTTTGTATAAGTATTTGCAAGTGTTTTTAAATTTAGTATAAAAATAATTTTGCCAGCAAAATCTAAAATACCAGTCACAATTATTACCGGCTTCCTGGGGGCTGGCAAAACTACATTTATCAATCAGCTTCTTCAGAAATATTCCAATACGAAATTTGCCTTGGTCGAGAATGAATTTGGAGAGGTTGCTATCGATACCAAGCTCGTAAAAGGACTCAATGCCAGCCAGATGTTTGAATTAAAGGAAGGTTGTATCTGTTGCACTATTACTGATGAATACGAACTTACTCTATTTGAATTAGCTCAACGTTTTCCCGATGTTGAACACCTGCTCATCGAAACCACCGGAATTGCAGATCCTGCACCAGTGATCCAACCTTTTTTAAGAGATGAAAAGCTAAAGGAAATTTATTCTTTTAACGGAACAATCTGTTTACTGGATGCCATTTATTACGGTCAGATTCAGGAGAAGGAAATATCGTTGAAACAGTTGGCTGTGTCAGATCTGATACTAATCAACAAATCGGAACAATTAAAAAAAGGACAACGTAACGTCTGGCTAAAAGAAATAGGAAAGCTCAATCCTTTTGCCCGGTTGATTTTCACTGAATTTGGAAATGCCAGTGAAATTTCTCTGGATAAAATAGTGCAAAAAACCAGGACTAGTTTTGATTTTGTGAGTTTGTCAACTTCACACATACACATCACTACAAAACTGCTGGAGTTTGAAAAACCAATGTCCAAACCGGAATTCCTGCGCTGGTTCACCTATTTGATGGATGTGAATAAACGAGCAATTTACCGGGTGAAAGGAATTCTGTATTTCGAAAACGAGCCTTTTGAATACATCCTTCAGGGAGTGGGTGGAGATTTTGAATTGACAGAAGGAGAGTTGGTAATGGAGCCGGGTATAAGTAAGATTGTTTTTATAGGTAAACTTGAATATATTCAGTTCGGGTCAACTCATTAAAGCAATCCACAAAGGAATAATAAATACCGAAAGAAGAGTGCCCAGCACGACAATCCAGGCAGCCAGTTTGGTGTCGAGATTATATTGAAGCGACAAAGCGTAAGGAGTCAATCCCAGTGGCATGGCTGCATCAATTACGGATGCTTTTACAAGTTCAGGTTCCAGATCAGTTGTTTTCAGTAAAATAAAATAGAAGAAAGGAATGAGCAGCATGGTAGCTGCAACAAACGCAAACACCCGGTACCATTCCTTCAATTTACCAATGTTTTGCATCCCCAAAAAGATTCCAAGCGAGAACAGTACTACTGCTGTTACCGATTCAGCAAAAAAGTCGATGGTTTTTGATACGAATTCTGGTAGCTCGATTCGGAATAAAACAATAAACATCCCCACAAAAACAGAAAGCAGCAAAGGATTTTGAATCAGGTTCAGCGATAATTTCTTAAAATGTATTTTTTCATCGCCGCTTAGTTCAATCAGAATCAAAGCCAGCGTCAGCATCCAGAAAACAAATACTGCTGAGATAATAGCTGCAGCCGGAAGTATCTGATCACCCAAAGCGTTTTGCAGAACCGGAATTCCAAGGTAAGCAATGTTTCCGAAGGGCAGGATCAGGAAAAGTGTCCGGCGGGTCGGGCGAGGTAACCTGAAAAGTTTTCCAACCGGATAAGCGAGCAATAAACAAACAATAATATAAACAGAGTTGAAAAGAATGAGTTTTGAATAAGATTGTTCGCCGGGTTCAAGGTGCATCAAAGAAGCTACCACCAATGCTGGAAAACCGATGTACAAGGCATATTTATTCAGAATATTCACCCAATCGGCCGAGCTCACTTTTGTTCGAGAAAACAGAATCCCGGTCAGTATAACCAGGAAAAGCGGAGCAACGGTTTTGAGCGCGAGTAAAAAGTGGATCATTCCTGAACCGTTTTTGGATGCATCCAGTCACCGTAACTAATATACGGACGAACATCGGTAACGATCATCCCAGCCCTGTTACCGGCTTCAATTCCAAGATCTCCGTCTTCAAAAACCTGGCAGTATTCTGGTTCAGTATTCATCAGGCGTGCACATTCAAGGAAAGTATCAGGCTCGGGTTTGTGTTTTATTACGTCGTTTGCCGAAACGATCAGCGGAATGTATTTATCAAGGCACAGGGCGGCAAGCTGAACTTCAGCACTTCTCCGGCTGGCTCCGGTCCCCACTGCCATCGGCAGTTTGCCATGATAGTTTTTTACTATGTCTGTCACCTCTTTTACCGGCTCAAGTAAGTGTGCCAGTTCCCAAAACGATTCCTGTTTCAGTTTTACTAAATACTCAGGGTCGACATCAACCTTGTAACGATCAATAATGTGAGTGGCAAATTCGATAGTAGGCCGGCCAGTCATCTCAATCACAATCTGCGGGTCAAAATCAAATCCATATTTCTCCCCGAGCTGCTGCCAGGTTAGTACATGTAGTGGAAGAGAGTTAGAAAGAGTTCCGTCGAGATCAAAAATAAGTGCTTTTGCTTTTGGATGAACCGTAATTGCCATAATCAGAATTTGTCGTCAAAAGTAATACAACCCGGGAACTTCCGGAATGTTCCCGCCGCAATCGACAAATATTTAAATATGAATTAAAAACAATGACCGTTTATTGCGAAATCTCCCACGAAATAATAATGTTGGTTTGCATTTCTACTTCATAAGGAGTTAGTATCTCTGTAATCTTTGCATTTGCTTCACGCATCATTGGCATAACATCATACTGCATCAGATCTTGCCTGTTATTAATACCAAAAACCATTCTTGGTTCTCCGTACTGAATATTTTTTATTTTGCCCAGCTTAGTTCCTGATGCTGAAACAATCCATTCTGCTTTTTGCCTGGCATCTTTCACCGCCAGCGAAATCAGTTTTTCCTTCACTGCATCGGTTTGTTCATCAGAAAGTGAGAAATTCAGATTGAAGTTGGATTCCAGGTTATCTTTGATCAGGTCGAAGATGACATCGTTCTTTTTGTAATCGCGTTTTGTGCGAATCGTTATCGGGATATTAGCTTCGTATCCATCTGAAACGGACTGGCGCAATTCAGGATCGTATTTTTGAACCTCATGAATGGAATAACTATTTGTTTTAATAAGGTTTTCATCGATCCCGTTCTCTACAAATAGCTTTTTTATATGGCTCATTTTTTCAACGGCCATTTCAGCGCAAACGTTGTAATCTTTGTCTTTTACACTCAGGTTAACCGTAAACGAAAGATCCTCCGGCATTAATTTCACCAGTGATTTTCCTTCAACGGTTATTTGACTGTTGGAATTGGTTTGCGCGTGTGCAAAGCTCGTCAATATAATTGCGATGATAAGTAGTGTTGCTTTCTTCATGACTTTAATTTTTAATGATTTTCATGGTGAATTTATCTGTTTGATTCAGCAGTGAAACAAAATAAATGCCAGAAGCCAGATTTGAGAGATCGATCTCGTTTTTATAAGTGTTCAGTGATTGTTTTAAAAGTATACTTCCCTGTATATTTTGTACAACAATCTGGCTGAATCCGTCAAGGTTATCGACCAGCATTTGTCCTTTCACAGGATTTGGATAAATTCTGCTGGAAACATTTTTTGTTATGGCAGCGGAAGAAGGGTATTGCAATTCCACCGATTCCAGAACGATCGACTTGAAATATACGTCTTCGCTTGAGATTCCAAGATCAAAAACTAACCTCGCGGCGTCGTCATCCGTGTTCATATCGAAAATATAGGAGTACTCTGTCATTTCTGTACCTAATGTAATTCCATTGTAGCCACTGTATGCCGACCAGGGTGAAACACTTTGTCCGCAATATGCTGAAATTTGCCTGTTGTTTTCAGCTTTGGCAATAAAAGTTACCCGGTATTTTTTGCCGGCCTTTAGCCGTACACCACTTTTTACCAGTTGTACATGCCAGCCTTCAGTACCTGCTGTGGTTATTTGTACAAGTAATTTGTTATCAACATCTAGTTTGGTTGCCGAAGCACCTCCATTCGTGTGCACGGTCCAGCCCAGGGTGCTCGTCGAAAAATTGGAAGTGTAAACAGATGTCCCCATATAATATGCAGGTTCAGGCATCGAATCGTGAAGCAGCGCATTTACAAGGTTTTGGTTGTAGATTTTTGCTGAAGGGTCATAAATTCCAAATCCGGCGCTAAATTCCCAGTAGGCCCAACTCCAACCCAACGTTTCCAGATAACGGGGAAGATAGGTTGACCACTTTTTACGCGAAACTGCATCTGCTTTTGAGTAAGAACCAAACTCTCCGATATGAATAGGAATGTGTTGCTGTTCTTCAATTGTTTTCAAAGGAGCAAATTCATTTTGCATTACCTGTCGCTCGGTTTCAGTGTCGTTCCATTTTGTGCCCAGCCAGGCGTTTGATCCATCCACCCATTCGGCTCCCTGGTGGGTAAACTGGAAAGGATTATAATAATGAACAGTCAAAATAATATTCTGATCATCAGGAATTTGCAGTTTAGAAAGTCCACCCAAACCGCCCCATTCAGAAGTTCCTATCAGAACGATTCGGTCAGGATTATCTTCACGAATGGTTGAAAGTGCATCTACCAAAAAAATATTCCATTTCTCTGCTGTCAGATTTCCGTTTGGCTCATTCAGAATCTCAAAAAGTAAGCTGTCCGGATATGCCTTAAAATATTCTGAAATCTGTTTCCACTGTGCCTGAAAACGTGCTTTTTGTCCGTCGGGATCTTCAAATAAAGCATCGTGATGGTGCATATTGATGATGGCCAATAATCCGTTACTTAAGCACGAGTCTACCACTTGTTTTATTCGGGCAAGAAAAACAGGGTTGATAGTGTATGGATAAGTTGAACTGCTTCGTTCTTCCGGTTCCCATCGAATAGGAATTCGCACATGCTTAAACCCAAGCTCGGAGATCATTTTTGGATAGTCGGGCATCCAGGGATTTCCCCACGCATTTTCAGAAGGGGCTTCAAACATGTTTCCAAAATTGATCCCCCGACCGAGTTTCGAGTTAATTTCAAAAGCGTGTTCTCGGTTTTGCGCTGATGCAGAAAGAATTGCAATGAAAAAAATCGTAGCAAGAAAGAGTTTCATTTAGGTTTGTTTTAATTCTTTCTGTAAAAATAAAAATCAGCCCACGAATTCAAAGAATCGCAGTTTGAATTGATAAGTATTCTTTGTAGAAGACTTAAACCAGTTTCTCTTTAAAAAAGTCAACGGTACGTTGCCAGGCCAGTTTGGCAGCTGCTTCGTCGTAGCGGGGAGTGGTGTCGTTGTGGAAACCGTGGTTTACACTGTCGTACATGTACATGGTGTACTCCTTGTCATTGGCTTTCAAAGCCTCCTCGTACGCCGACCAGCCTGCATTTACTCGTGTATCAAGCGATGCATAATGAATGAGCAGTGGTGCCTGGATTTTTGGTACATCTGCTGCATCGGGTTGACCACCGTAAAAAGGAACAGAGGCTTTTAAACCGGGTACGCGAACGGCCATCATGTTACAAATCCAACCACCAAAGCAGAATCCAACGACTCCGACATTTCCATCACATTCGGGATGATTTTTCAGGTAGTTGTAAGCAGCAATAAAATCTTCAAGCATGTCATTCCGATCCAGCTTTGACTGCATTTCACGGCCATCATCATCATTCCCGGGATAACCGCCAAGCGGTGTCAGTGCATCGGGCGAAACCGAGATAAATCCTTCCAGTCCGGCTCTTCGGCCAACGTCTGCAATGTGTGGGTTCAGCCCGCGGTTTTCGTGAACGACCACAACACCCGGTAATTTTTTTGAATTTCCGGCTGGTCTCGAAAGCTGGGCTTTTATAGTTCCGCCGCCTTTGGGCGATGAGTATTCGATTGTCTCCGTCTTCAATCGTGCATCATCTGCCGGAACCTGGATTTTTAACTGGTAGTTCGGCATTATGAAACTCATTAGAGAAGAAACGGTTAAGCCGCCAACGGCATAAATTGAGAGCCGTTCCATAAATTGTCGCCGGTCGATTCGGTTGTGCGCGTAATCATCGTACAGATCAAATACACCCTGATCTACATCTTCTTTTCTGATTTCTTTCATCTCATTAA
>DAOPJR010000097.1:11331-12623 GCA_035399765.1 Draconibacterium sp.
GGTTGTTCGATAAGCAAGTGGAAGCCTGGAACAAGGGCACCCTCGAGCAGTTTATGAAGACATACTGGAATTCGGAAGAATTGGTGTTTGTTGGCTCACGTGGGCCAACTTATGGCTGGCAGGCCACACTCGATTCATATAAACGGGGTTATCCGGATAAAAAGACGATGGGGCATTTGAATTTCAAAATTCTGGATATCTCAAAAATTGACCGTAAAACGGTTTTTGCCATCGGACGTTTTGAACTCACCCGCGAAGTTGGCGATGTAGCCGGATATTTTACGCTGGTTATTCAAAAAAAGAATGCTGAATGGAAGATCATCAGCGATCATTCCAGTGCCGGTAATTGAATCCCTGTTTTTTCTCATCCTGCCAATCCGTAAGTTTTATTACATTCGTCGCTCAAATTCTTAAAACGTATAAAAATGGTTCGGATAGTAGCATTCATTCTTCTGTTTTTACATGTTTCAGCTTTTGCCCAGCAGAAACAAATGAGCCTCGAAGATGCGATTTGGGGACGTTATACCAATTTACGACCAGAGTCGATGAACGGACTGGCCTGGCGAAACGCTTCGGCTTACACGTATTTGAAAGCTGACTCGCTGATTCAGGCGTTGGTAAAAAATGACAAGGAAGAAGTGCTGTTAACAAAAAATGATCTGGAAACGATTACGGGAGCCACTTTCAGGGCTTTCCCATTTTACTCCTGGCTTTCGGATAATGAAATAGTGGTTTTAGCCAACAATACCTATTTTGTTATCAATCAGGAGAAAAAGGAACTTAGTTCAAAATATAGTTATCCCGAAGAAGTTGAGGAAATTCGTTTCTCAAAAGAAGGTTCTTTCCTCGCTTTTGTTGAAAATGACAATCTGTTTCTGACGCTCGCAAACGGTGAACAGCGACAGATTACTTCTGATGGTGGCAACGGAATTGTAAATGGAAAATCGGTGCATCGTAATGAATTTGGTATTAACGGAGGAATTTTTCCTTCACCTGAAGGGAATTACTTGGCATTTTACCGCAAGAATGAAACCATGGTAAAAGATTATCCGCTGGTTGATTTCATGACACGCGAAGCGGAATATACTCCTGTAAAATATCCGATGGCCGGGATGAAAAGCCATCATGTAACATTGGGAGTTTACAATATTGAAACCGGAAAAACAGTGTTTCTGAAAACTGGTGAACTGCTCGATCATTACCTGACCAATGTGGCCTGGTCACCTGATGAAAAATATATTTACATGGCCGAACTCAACCGCGAACAAAACCACATGCAGTTGAATTGTTAC
>DAOPJR010000098.1:0-12330 GCA_035399765.1 Draconibacterium sp.
CCTATGGTAAGCGGAAGCCCGAAGGAAATTCTCAAAAGCCCGATGACCTGTATGGTTTCGAGTAAAATTGCCAGAGAAATGGGGGGCGATGTTACCGGAAAAGTGATAGAACTGCAAAGATATCCGGATAGAAAACTTACGATTGAGGGTGTGTTTGAAGAGTTGCCCGAGAATACCTATTACAAATATGATGTTCTTATTTCCATGGTATCTACGGGGCAGTTCTTTTCCTGGGACGGTTCTACCAATTGGCTGGGGAACGACCGGTATTACGCGGCGGTGAAACTGGCACCCGGTGTCGATACTGAGAGTTTGGCTCCGGCTGTCCGGAAAATGCAGGTTAAATACCAGGATATCGAGCAATTGGAAAAACAACAAGGCGGAATGGTTTTGAAATATTCATTCAAACCTATAAGAAAGTTGTATTCCGACGGTGTAAAGAACATGATTTTAATACTCACTACCATCGCATTTGCAGTGTTGTTTGTATCGCTCCTGAACTACACATTGTTAACTTTGAGTGCATTGATAAAACGTGCCAAAAGTTCGGCAATCCACAAAACCTGTGGTGCCGAAGCGCGTAATCTTCAGCAAATTATATTTTCTGAAACCTCGCTTTTATTTCTGATATCCATTGCCGGGGCAGTACTTGTTATTATTATTCTAAAGCCGCTGTTTGAAGCTCAGGTCGAGCATAAACTGGTGTCGGTATTAACTCCTCAGGTTATTTGGCCTTTACTCTTTCTGATCGTAGTATTGGTGGTTTTAACCAGTTATCTTCCGGGACGGTTCTTTTCCCGTATTCCGGTGGCAACTGCTTTCCGCAATTATCAGCAAAAGCGCAACAGATGGAAGCTGGTACTTCTTTCTATGCAATTTGTCGGTGCTTCTTTCATCCTTACGATGTTGGTTATTGTGAGCTTGCAATACGACCGTGTGACAACCGCCGACCACGGATACAACGTAAAGGGAGTTTATTACAGCTCTACCAGTGGAATGGAAGCCAGCAAAGTTTCCACCGTGTTGAATGAACTAAGATCAATGCCCGGAGTTGAGAAAGTAGGTTTAGGTTGTGGCGTTCCTGTTGAAGGTGCATCGGGGAATAATATTCACTCGCCAGATGGCGAAAAAGAGATTTTCAATATTGCTGATTTTTATTGGGTGGATGAAAATTATCTTTCCATATTGAACATCCCCGTAAACGAAGGCGAAGGTTTTTCGAAGCAAAATTCGGTGGTGAACGATCTGCTTATCAGTGCAAAAGGCGCCGAGAAACTGAAAGTGTTCAATGGCTGGAAAAGTGTGATAGGAGAGCAGGTTGATATCAGCGAACATGGAACATCGACAATACGGGGCGTATTTCCCGATTTTGTTATACAAACTTTTACTGACCCGGACGTGAGGCCAGCAGTATTTTATTATTACCCTGAGGAAAAATTTGAAGAGATAAAGGCAAGCCGTTCGGCTTTCTCATTTTATATTCTCGTGAAAGCTAACGAAAAAGCAGAAGCAGGTATGCTGGCAAAATTGACCGATACATTCAACCAATTTCTTCCGCATCAGGATGCTGTCATTAAAAGTCTTGAACAGGAACAGAAATACAGTTACCAGACAGAACAGGGTTTCCGTAATGCCATGATGGTCGGAAACGCAATTATTTTGCTGATCACGGTTATCGGGTTACTGGGGTATACTTCAAATGAAGCTGCACGCCGCAGGAAAGAGCTTGCTATTCGAAGAATAAGCGGCGCCAACGTGCCGGATCTTCTCAGGATATTCATACTTGATTTGGAATATGTTGCAATCCCTGCAGTGCTTTTGGGATTAACAGCCGCCTGGATAACCGCTCATCAGTGGATGCAAAACTTTGCTTCCAAACTTCCGCTTCACTGGGGAATATTTCTGATATGCAGCTTGTTTGTATTGTTGCTGGTAGCACTGGTTGCCACTGTCAATTACACCCGTTCAGCCAACAGGAATCCGGTTGAAGCGCTTCGGTACGAGTGACAAAATCGCGACAAAAACGTTTGAGCAAATAGTTTGGGAATGATTGGTTAGCTTGCTGTCGTGACGCAGCTTGCAATTCAAACATTGGGATTAGTAATAATTATTTGAAAATATTTTCAATGTAAGTAGAAATTAAAGGATCAGTAATATGAACTTCCTTCATTTTAAAAACAGCATCCGGTTTTTATTAAAAAAGAAAAACTATCTCCTCATTAATATTTGGGGCCTTGGTATTGGAATTGCAGCTTTTCTAATCCTTTTTATGTATGTGTACAACGATTTTACTTACAACCATTTCAATAAAAAAATCGACAATATTTACCGTGTTTGCGAAGGTACAGGGGAACAGACAAAGGGGTTGATGCTGGCCGAAATGTTAAAACAAATTCCTGAAGCAGAGAACGGAACCCGGATATTTGATTGGGAAGGCTACAGGCTTGCTTATAACAATGTTGCTTCAATGGAAGGTGTTCAATATGTCGATACAGGATTTTTCTCGGTATTTTCTTTCCCGTTTATTGAAAAGGGTACAGGCGACGATATAAAACAAAAGTATAATGCGGTTGTAAGTAAAGAATTTGCCGAACGTTTTTTTGGGAATGAACTAGCGGTTGGTAAAAAGCTCCAGGTGCGGTTTGATGATACCTATCTGACGGTTAACGGTGTGGTTGATGTTCCGAATAATTCGTCCATAAAATTTGATGTTGTTACATCTTACGAAACCGGAGAAACCATTTCTCCCTGGGTGAAACAGGTACACGATTGGTACAATACCTTTTCGAAAACGTATATTCTGTTGAAAGACGGAACAAGACCCGAAAGTATTTACGGTAAAATGCAACAGATAGCCGATGGTAATTTTTTGACGGGAGGAAACAAGACTCCGGATATGAATCTGCTGGCTTTAAAAGATTATCATTCAGAAAAAGAATCGAATCAAACACTCATTATTATTTTAGGAATTGTAGCCCTTGGGATTTTGAGCATTGCCATGGTAAATTTCATAAATCTTACGATTACCAACTCGTTGGGGCGAACCAAAGAAATTGGAGTGAAAAAAGTTGTTGGTGCAGGAAAAGGATTTCTGACCCGCCAGATTATTCTCGAATCGCTCATGGTGAGTTTTATCGCGCTATTACTCGGTTCATTACTGGCAGCGATTTTTATCCCCGAATTCAACCATCTGTTTAACACCGAACTTCATTTTAGTTTTATTCAGAACAAGCTTTTATTGCCGGTAATTTTATTAATCTGGCTCCTTGTTGGCACATTGTCGGGATTTGTGCCTGCTTTGTATTTCTCCCGAATGAGTTCGATGGACAGTTTGCGCGGAATGGCAGGCGGACAAGGAAAAGTTGGAATGGCACGCTATTCTTTGGTTGTACTTCAGTTTGTGATTGCAATTACACTTATTTCAGGAACTTTTCTGGTTCAGAAACAAATCCGGTTTATGGTTAATCACGATCCGAAATTTGACAAGGAAAACGTTGTTGTGGCCGAATTAAGTAGTTGGGAGTTTAAGGACCTGAATGCTGCATCCTTGAAATATAAACGCATAGCTGAAGAGTTAAAGGCAAGCCCGTTTGTTGAGTCGGTTTGTTTTTCGCAATGTACACCAGGTAATTACAGCCAGAATTATAATAATTTCTATCCTGAAGGAGAAAGTAGTGTTGAAAGCGTTCATCTTCGGAAGGCGTATGTTGGCCGCGATTATTTTAAAACTTTCGGTATAAAACTGATCGAAGGTGAAGGATTTTCAGATGAAACAAAAGATTACCGGCGCAATTTTGTCCTGAATAAAAAGGCAATGGAAGTTTTAGGTTATAATCATCCCGAAGAACAAGTCTTGCACGAAAGTATGAAATCGGGTACCGCAAATAAGGTTATCGGAGAGGTAGACGACTTTGCTTACCAGGGAGCACAATACGAAATGCAGCCTGTGGCTCATATTTTTGCCGATCAGGAAAACTATACCGACTGGAGTTATCTCTCGGTGAAAGCCCGCCCGGGCGCTAGTTTACAGGTAGTTGAACTCTTAAAAGATAAATGGAACACCGTTCAGCCCGAATCAGCACTTTCCTTCTTTTTTGCCGACGATAAACTCAACGAACAATACAAAGAATACGAAAAAGTAAACCAGATAATTGCCTGGTTTTCAGTAGTGGCCATTGCACTGTCGTGTATCGGGTTATTTGCACTTTCATCTTTTGCTATTTCGCGCAGGATAAAGGAAATCGGGGTACGTAAGGTAAATGGGGCAAAAATTGGTGAAGTAGTTACGTTACTAAATCGCGATTTTTTACGCTGGGTAGCCATTTCATTTGTTATAGCGGTTCCGCTTTCGTGGTATGCGTTGCACCGCTGGCTCGAAGGATTTGCTCTTAAAACAAATATTAATTGGTGGATATTTGCTTTGGCAGGTGTGCTGGCTTTAGGAATTGCTCTGTTAACTGTTAGCTGGCAGAGCTGGAAAGCCGCAACCAGAAATCCTGTTGAAGCACTCAGGTATGAGTGACGAAATCCCGACTGTAACATCGGGATGAAAGCGTTGAGGTATGAATAGATTGATGAATAAATATTAAAACAAAATTATGTTCAAACTATATTTCATTCGCGAGTTACGGTCATTGGTGAAGAATAAATACATTTCTATTCTAAAAGTATGTGGACTGGTTATTGGCCTCTGGGTATTTATGGCAGCAGGTTATTATGTATTACATGAGACAAGCTTCGACTCTTTTCAGGATTCGCCCGACAATAAATTCAGCATGGAAGCCCGTGACCAGTTTGGAGAAGATTATTTTCAGTTTCCTCTACCTTATGTTCTGTGTGAATCTTTGTCCGAGCGTTATCCCGAGGTGGTTAAAAGCACCAGTTTCGACAGTAAAAACGTTGCAATTTATATTAAGCAAAAAGAAAATCTTATAAAATCAGATTATAGTGAGATTGGATTTGTCGAGAAAAATTTCTTCGATTTCTTCCACTTTAACTTTATCGCAGGAAATGCCGAAGAAAGTTTCAAGGCTTCTAATCCGCTAATTATATCAGAAGACATTGCAAGTAAACGTTTTGGAAAAGTTGATATTATTGGTACTCCGATTTCCCTTATTATTAATGATCAGGTTATTGACTTCACAATCACAGGTATCATTGAAAAACCGGCAAGCAACTCAAATGTCAGCTATCACTGGATTGGAAGTCTTTCGTATTTTATGCAGGTTCAGGAAAAGAAAGATTATAAATCGGACTGGAACTACCAGTGTAAAAACTTTGTTGAGTTGGCACCCGAAACAGATATTTCTGAGTTTACAACAAAACTTACACAGGATTATGTCAGGCTTGCCAAATTGGACAGAGAGCCAACTTTATTTCTAACCACACTTAGTAAATTACATGTTAACCAGCGTCTGAAAATTTTCATTACGTTGGGCATACTTATTCTCCTCATATCAATCATTAATTATGTGCTTCTGTCTACCATCGAAAAAACACAACAAATGCGTTTGTGGGGAATCGAAAAAGTATCAGGTGCCAAAAAATTCCACTTATTCTTAAAAAACTCAATATCAGTTTTTATTTTCTCATTCATTGCTTTTCTAATTACACTTGGCTTGTTTAAGCTAAGCTTACCTTACTTCGCTAAATTTTTAGGCAACGATTTACCTTTTAACGCCATACTCGATATAAAAAAGATTATTCCCGGAGCATTGCTTTGTTCTTTTTCCATCATACTACTCTCATCTGTTATCAATCAACTTATTAGCGGCAATATCAAACCCATCGAAATTCTTCAAAATAAATTAAGCAAGGGGAGAGCAGGTAAGATTCTATTTAACTCTCTTTTAACTTTCCAACTGATGGCATTTATCGCTTTAATATCCGCGTCAATGCTGGTTCGCAAACAGCTTTCGTTTATGCAGAAAAGTGATTTGGGGTTTAATAACGAATCATTGATTTCGATGAATATTGCACCAAAGGATGTTCCTTCTTATCAGGTTTTCAAAGAAGAGCTCCTGAAAAACCCTACTATCAAAAATGTGGCTGGAACCAACAATCTCCCACTTTCCAAAATGAGTACGATTTATGGCGAAGTTTATACCGATAGCCTGGGTAATCAGCAAATGAGGGCAACAGAATTTATTAACGTTGATAATGACTTTTTTAATACGATGGAAATAAAATTCAGCCAGGGTAATGGTTTTAAAGAGAATGTCGAAAATCAATGTATCGTTAATCAAACCCTGTTGGATGAACGTGGTGTGAAAGATCCCTTAAATGAAACAATTAAACTGGGAGGCACAGAATACCGAATCTCTGGTGTTATTGAAGACTTTCACAATAAATCAATGCAAATGGAGATAAAGCCATTTGTTGCTCAATACAGCCCCAATAAGATATCGTATGCCATTGTCCGGTTTTCAGGTAATCCTTCTGAAACAATTGAATTATTGAGAAAGGCAGCAAATACCTACTTCCCAAACACCGTTTTTGAGTTCGAATTTTTTGACCAGCGAATAAAGGCAGCTTATAGCTCAGAGAGAAGGTTCAGCGATATTATTAATTTGCTGACTACTCTTTCAATACTCATTGCAGTACTGGGCTTGCTGGGAGTTTCCTATTTCTCTTCCCTGTTAAAAATAAAAGAAATTGGCATCAGAAAAGTAAATGGAGCGAAAGTATCGGAGATACTTACTATGCTCAATCAGGATTTTGTAAAGTGGGTGATTATTGCTTTTCTAATCTCTACACCCATTGCATATTACGCCATAAATAAATGGCTCGAAAATTTTGCCTATAAAACCGCATTAAGCTGGTGGATATTTGCGTTGGCAGGTGTGCTGGCATTGGGTATTGCATTACTAACAGTGAGCTGGCAAAGCTGGCGGGCTGCAACGAGGAATCCGGTTGAGGCGCTCAGGTATGAGTGACGACTTGCCTGCCGGTAAGCAGGAATCCCGGCAGCCAGGGATCGAAGTATTACAATATGAATAAATTCATTAGTCTTAAATGATAAAGTAAATAATTTCTGTTATTCTGATTCGGACTTTTTATTGAGGCTGTCTTCAACCTGAGCATGCCAAAAATATATACATGAAATGTCAAATATTTTGACATTTTGTGTTGTGGTATTATTTTTAAATATCTGATTATGTGTTGTTTGTAAATAAGGCATTGTAATTGGATTGCTTTTTTCGTTGTAGTTTCAACTCGAGGCCGGAAATACAATAAACTTTGGAATGCAAGAAAAACATGGAAGAAAAGGAAAGCATGATGAGGTATATTTTTATCGATAATTTTAGGAATATTCTGAAAAACAGGATTTTCGGTGTTTTTTATTCATTCACACTAGTTATGAAATCTACCGCCTCTATCCTGATCTCAGTTTTTAAGGTAGCCCTTATTTCTTCGATGATAATTAGCTATCACGTACTTATCCAACCGTTTGCAATTAAGATAAAGCAGTATTTAAGAGGTAAAGTTCTCATCTCGGTTAAAATAGCTATGAAAACAATATAAAAAGGATGAAATGAAAAACTTACAATTTGTATTCAGAATGTTTAAACGCAACCCATTGCTGGTTTTTATAAACTTGCCAGGATTAGCAATTGGGTTGAGTGCAGTACTTCTGCTTTCGGTTTATTTGAAACACGAATTAAGTTTTGATCAACACTTTAAAACAAAGGACCATGTAGTACGTTTGTACAATTCAGTTACCGAAAATGGCAATACTGAAAACTATGGTATTTGTCTACGACAGGCTTATACAGAAGTTCCTCAACAGGTTCCCGGTATTCGGTCAGCTACACAAATATATCGTGGATGGAAAGTATTTGCCGAATACCAGAAAGTTCGCTTTTCCGGTTTAGACTTATTATATGCTGACAAAGAATTTTTTGATGTTTTCGGGCTCGATCTGCTATATGGAAGTAGTACGGAGGCACTTGCCACTGCCGATAAAGTAGTAATTAGCGAATCGACTGCCTTAAAAATATTTAATCGTACCGACTGCGTGGGTGAAATAATTAATGTTTCGGAAACTCCTTTGTCGGTCGCAGGAGTAATAAAAGATTTACCCAATACAACCCATTTTAATTTCGATTTACTTGTATCGCTTGAAACCATTAAACCTGAACAGTGGGGCGGACTGGAACTTTATACGTATTACCGGATTAACGACAGTTCGGATATTGAATCGGTTGGTGCAAAGATTATTGCTGCCAACGATAAAATTATGCAACCCTGGGGAGCACCGTTTGGTGCAAAAGTGAAATCGGGTGTCGAGAAACTGACATCGTTGCACTTGCATACGATTGTTGATTCCGATTTATCGGCAAAAGGAAGTATGAAAAATATTGCCATTGTTGCCGCCATAGCTTTTTTTATTTTGTTGATTGCAGTAGTCAATTTTATTAATCTTTATGTGCTTCATGGCGAACAACGTCTGGCTGAAATCGCAGCCCGGAAATCGATGGGAGCTACCAGGTTTATTTTGTCGAAGCTGTTTTTTACTGAAACTGGCATTATCGGACTCATCGCTTTTATTATGGCAATTTTTATTTCGGTTGGAATACAACCTTATTTTGGGCAAATCATGCAAAGCCAAATCAGTTATTCCGATATGTTTTCTGTTTCGGGAGTGCTGGTAGTTCTTTCCATACTGGCAGTTTTAATATTTGCGGCGGGTGCGTATCCAAGCTATTATTTGTCGAAACTCGATTTAGTGCCTGCTTTAAAAGGAAAATCCTTAAAGGTAAAACGGAAAAGTACACTATCGCGTGTTGCTGTAGTTCTACAGTTCACCATCTCCGTATTTCTTATTACTGCTTTTTCAATTGTTCTGGCACAAACGAATTATTTAAAACATATGCCGCTCGGGTTTAATCCCGATAATGTTATAGGTGTCACAAACTTTGATAACCCGGTAAAACAAAGCATTTCCTCTATTGAAAACGAATTGCGACAGCTTGCATTTGTTAAAAGTGTTGGCTCGTCTACGCATAGCATGGGACAGGGATGCAGCGGACAAGGCATTCAAGTTTACGGTGCCGGCGACAATGTTTTTGGTATTAATGAATATCGGGTAAATCCCGGTTTTGATGAGACCATGCAGTTGGAATTGTTAGACGGACGGTATTTTACCGACTCTGAAGTTGATAAAAGTGGTGTTATTTTAAACGAGGCCGCAGTAAAAATGCTGGGAGGCAATGTTAAAGTTGGTAGCCAGGTTGATATGCACGGCGACCCCTTAACCGTGATCGGGATTGTAAAGGATTTCTTTTATGTCGATCATCCGGGCGATCCTATTGCTCCACTGGTTCTAACCAATTATTGGTACAATGTTCAGAACATTTATATCCGAACAGCATCAAAACTTACAGATGGCCAGCAAATGCAAATCGAGAAAATATTTAAAAGCTATTCACCCGATCTGATCTACAGTCAGTTTGATGTCAAAGATGTATATGCCAATAAATTTAAAGGAGAAGAACGGATTATGAAACTGGTTTCTTCGGGGGCAGTTATGGCAATCGTCATCAGTTTTATCGGATTATTTGCGTTGTCGATTCTGAATGTTAACCGCAGGAAGAAAGAAATTGGTATCCGAAAAGTTATTGGAAGTACCGAGGCAGAGGCAGTCAGGATACTTCTGTCCGAAACTTTTATTCTGGTTTTGATTGCCATTGGGATGGCTTTCATTGGAAGTTATTTTGTTATGCACCAGTGGCTCGAAGGATTTGTCGACAGAATTACTTTATCGCCGGTTTATTTTATAGTAAGTGCTGTATTTGCGCTGGTGATAGCCTTTTTATCGGTTGGCTGGCAAAGCTGGAAAGCTGCAACACGAAATCCTGTCGAAGCACTTCGGTACGAGTAAAACGCAAATCTTTATTTGATAGCTTTATCGGGTTTTGTTTTTACAAAAAGCAAGTATCGGCTAATAATTGTACACAGTTTGTAAAAAATGTTGACACTCAACATTTATTTAGTTTCTGTATTTTATTGATTTCGTGCATGTTAAATAAAAGGCATTGTGTTTGGTAAATGATTTTCATATCTAGATAACTATTATGATTCAATTTAAAATAAAACTTGCTATTCGGAATTTACTGAAGAACAAATTATATTCTTCGCTAATTATTGGCGGTTTCGCTATTGGGTTTACGGCATGCATTCTTATTGCCTTATTTTACAGTGTCGAACACAACGTAAACAAGCATTTTGCTGATTACAAGAATATTTACAGATTGTACGATGCGAAGAAAAGTGAGTCAGGACTCGATTATAAGATCAATGCAGCTTTAACTGAAAATTACCCGGATATTGAAGAAACTTGTCCATTGGGATATGCTTATTTCCCGATAACGCTAAAAGACCCTGAAACAAAAAATTATTCCCGTGTGCAGTATGTAATCTCCACAAACGATAGTTTTTTCGATGTTTTTTCAATACCCATTTTTTCCAGTTTAGATAATAAACCTTTTAGCCAGCAGAATTCGGCAGTGATTACCGAATCGTTGGCTAAAAAACTCTTTGGTGATAAAAATCCGTTGGGTCGAGTTGTAGAACAAGAATGGTTTACTGCCACGATTACCGCCGTTATGAAAGACCTACCGGGTAATTCAAGTTTTAAGGCAGAACTGTTGTTGAACAGTGAAAATAAGGATTTTCAGATGTCGCAGGCTTGTAACGACGGTGTTTGTATCTATCCTGTCGAGCATTTTCTTATGCTAAGAAACAGTGTAACTCCTGAACAATTTGCTGAAACACTGAATGCGACTATCGGGCAGTACAACACCACAGTCGACAGTCTGGCACTACAAAACTTATCCGACATTTATCTTTCAACTATGAACCTCGGATGGACCGACGATCATACCAAAGGAAACTCAAAATTGTTGCTGGTTTTTTTGGCTATTGCGATATTGATCATCCTTCTGTCAAGCATTAATTACCTCAATTACACAGTGTCGATGCAGTACGCCAAAATGAAGGAAATCGGGATCAACAAAACCAACGGTGCGGGTAGAATGCATTTGTTGGTAGATTCGTTGATTGAAGTAACGCTTGGAATTTTTATTGCCCTTATTATTTCGCTGATACTGGTCTCTTTACTGTTGCCTACCGTCGGAATTTTGTTTGGAAGGGACATTTCTTTTTCCGATGTAAATTTCCACCGTTTGCTGCCAGTTTTTGCTGCTACTATCGTGGGAATTATTCTGTTGAACAGTCTGGCGCCCATTTATATTTTATCGCGGTTTAATATTACTGATTTCCTCGCAGGTGGACGCAAAAGAACCGGAAAACAGTTGGGAAGACAGGCCATGCTTACATTTCAGCTAACGGTTTCTATTGCATTGATTGCGGTTGTAATGCTCATTTTTAAACAACTTCAGTATGTAAAACATTACGATCTGGGTTTTAACGAAGATCACCTGCTGAGAATTGAACTTCCGTTTTTATTTGAGAATCAGAAAGCTTTAAAAGACGAAGTTGCCAAACTTCCTTTTGTAACAGGCAGCACATTAAGCAACGGATATCCTGGTCATATTAATATGAGTATGGGAAGTGGGGTGGAAGGAGATGAGTTTATGGTAAACTGTATTTATGTTTCCGATGATTTTCTCGAAACTTTTGGATTACGCTTACTCGATGGTCGTACCTTCTTGTCGGGCGATAAGGACCAGGCCTGCCTGATGAACGAAGCAGCTGTGAAACGTTACGGCTGGGAAAATCTAGACGGTAAAAAATATAAAAATGGCAGGGAAGGCGGTTATAGTGTGATAGGTGAGGTAAATAATTTTAATGTGGAATCACTGCATTCTGCTTTAACTCCGGTGGCCTTACTTTACGAGCCCGACCGTGAATTTAACACGCTTTCGCTCCGTTTGATGCCAGGAAGCATTGAACAACAAATCAGTGAGATTCGTAATGTTTGGAAAAGTATGTTACCTGACGATCCCATGGAATTTACCTTTTACGACGACCAGTTTCAGGCTATGTATGTAAAAGAAGACAAGCTGGCCAAGTCTATCACTTTCTTTTCGATTATCGCCATTGTCCTTACATCCATGGGAATTCTTGCACAGATTTTCCTAATCAGTCTGAACCGTACCAAGGAAATTGGAGTACGCAAAGTAAATGGTGCTAAAGTTTCGGAAATATTGGTTATGCTGAACAAGGATTTTGTGATTTGGGTGGTTGCTGCTTTCATTATTGCTACTCCCATTGCATACTTCGCCATGAATAAATGGCTTGAAAACTTTGCCTACAAAACCACCTTAAGTTGGTGGATTTTTGTGCTGGCCGGAGTACTGGCCCTGG
>DAOPJR010000099.1:0-11843 GCA_035399765.1 Draconibacterium sp.
GACTCTTCTGAACCAAAATCAGACGTGTTGCCAGTTACACCACGGGTCAGTCCTTTTATGCCCTTTTGCTAAGGACGGTGCAAAAGTAAAAAAAATATTTATTTTGCAACAAGCTTCCAGTTTTTTTTAGATTCTGTTTTTCTCTGTCCTGGCTTTATCACAACTATTTGTTGTTCAGTGTTTTTCTTATGTCTTGATTATGCTTATTGAGAAAGTGGTTCCTATAAAGATCAATTTTACCACTTTCTGAAGGTGAAACCCATTAATTGATCGAAAACCTTATCTTTGCTTGAGTTCAAAAAAACAGATTATGCAACACACGAAGAAGATCAATACCATTCTGGGGTGGATCGTATTTATCATCGCAAGCATCACATATTTCATGACCATAGAACCAACAGTAAGTTGGTGGGATTGTGGAGAATTCATTACCAGTTCATTTAAACTGGAAGTTGGGCACCCACCGGGCGCACCTACTTTTATGATTCTGGGAAGGATTTTTACCCTATTTGCATCCGATGCAAGCAAAGCTGCGGTGATGGTGAATTCTGTTTCGGCACTGGCGAGTGCCGGTACCATAATGATCCTTTACTGGACGATTGTACACCTGGCTCGCAGGTTGTTTTCAAACGAAGAGCTTTCAATCGGAGAACAAATTGCCGTTTGGGGTAGTGGATTGGTAGGAGCGCTTGGTTTTGGTTTCACCGATGCATTCTGGTTTTCAGCTGTTGAAGGTGAAGTGTATGCACTTTCCTCGTTTTTTACAGCGCTGGTTTTTTGGGCGATTTTAAAATGGGAAAATGTTGCTAACGAAAAAAATTCAAATCGCTGGCTGGTTTTGATTTCATATTTAATGGGTTTGTCTATCGGTGTTCACTTACTTAACCTGCTGGCTATTCCTGCCATTGCAATGGTTTATTATTTCAAAAAATATGAATTTTCATGGAAAGGTGTTATCACCGCGCTGATTGCTTCCATGGGTATTTTACTGGGAGTTCAATATGGAATTATTCCTGGTGTTCCCAAAATTGCCTTTTTATTCGACCGTGTTTTTGTAAATGGATTCGGCTTGCCATTCAATTCAGGAATTCTGTTTATGGTTGTTGCCATTATCGCCGCTTCGGTTTGGGCAATTCGTTACACACGTCAACGAAATATGGTAGTCTGGAATACCGCCATTACCATGGTTTTGGTCATTCTGATAGGCTATACATCTTTTGCATTGATCCTGATCCGTGCTTCGGCTAATCCACCGATGAACCAGAATTATCCTGACAATGCTTTTGCTTTGGTCCGTTATCTGAACCGATCGCAGTATGGCGACCGGCCATTGGCGTACGGACAATATTACAACGCACCGCGCACAGGAACTACTGATTTGACTGATCAGTACAACAAAGTAGATGGCAAATACAAAGTAACCGGGACCATTGCGGGGAAAGCTACTTACGATCCGAAAATGGAGACCGTTTTCCCGCGAATGTACAGCGATAATTCAAATCATGTGCAAGCTTATAAACAGTGGGGGAGAGTAACAGGAACTCCGGTTCGGGTTCGGGATCGGGGGGAAGTGAAAACGCTTCAGAAACCAACTTTTGGAGAAAACCTGAGGTTCTTCTTCTCATATCAGGTGGGCTTTATGTACATGCGTTATTTTATGTGGAATTTTGTGGGACGGCAAAACGATGTCCAGGGAAATGGTGAGTTTAATAATGGAAACTGGATCAGCGGGATTGATTTTTTGGATTCGCCGAAAGTTGGTCCACGAGACCAGATGCCCGATTATATGAAAAATGATCCCAGCCGGAACACCTATTATTTCCTGCCATTGATCTTCGGTTTGTTGGGCATATTTTATCAATACAACAAGGGGAAAGCCGGTAAAGAAACGTTTACTGTTACCATGTTGCTTTTTATTTTAACAGGAATAGCTATCGTGGTTTATCTGAACCAAACCCCATATCAGCCGCGTGAGCGGGATTATGCTTATGCGGGCTCGTTTTATGCTTTTGGAATTTGGATGGGCCTCGGTGTTTTGGCCCTTTATTCCACTATCAGCAAAGTACTCAAGGGTGCACCAGGTGCCATTTTGGTGAGTGTTGTTTCATTGGTACTTGTGCCTGGAATACTGGCTTCTCAAAACTGGCACGACCATGATCGTTCAGACAGGTACATGACCCGTGATTACGCTAAAAACTATCTCGAATCCTGCGCTCCCAATGCCATTTTATTGACTTATGGCGATAACGATACATTCCCGCTTTGGTATGTTCAGGAAGTGGAGGGTGTCCGCCTGGATATTAAAATCATTAACATTGGTTACCTTGGAATGGACTGGTACATTTACCAGCAATCTTTTAAAACAAATGACGCTCCGCCTGTCCCGTTCACGTTTACCCGCGACAAATATTACATGGGGCGAATGGATGCTATTCTTTTCCAGGATCGGATTGAAGGTTCAGTTGAATTGAGCGAGGCAATGGATTTCCTTGGGAGTGATGATATTCGGACAAAGGTTAAAGTAACAACTGGCGAGATGCTTGATTATCTTCCCTCGCGCGACTTTCATATAACGGTTGACAAGAACAAAGTACTTGAAACAGGAACTGTAAAACCTGAAGACGCAGACAAAATTGTGGATCAGGTAAATATTCACATTGGCAAAAGTATAATTGGGAAAAGCGATATGGCTGTGCTAAATATGCTTGCAGCCAACAATTGGGAACGACCCATTTATATCGATCACAGTTTACTATATACCGGGAATATCTATTTTCTTGATTATCTTCAGTTTGAAGGACTAGCATATCGTTTTGTCCCTATTCGAACCCCACGCCAGGGAATTACCAACGGACACATTGATACCGATATTTTGTATGATAACGTCATGAATAAATTTGTATGGGGCAATGTAAATGATCCATCTATCCACTTAGATGAATACAACAAAAAACAGATCAACATTATGCAAACCCGATACATTTTTGCCCGTTTGTCGGAAGCCTTGAATCAGGAAGGTAAAAAGGAAGAGGCTATTAAGGTGATTGATCGGATGTTTGAACTTTTCCCGAATGATATTATTCCTTATAGCTTTGATTCTTTTCCTGCTCTGGAACAATATTATCGCGCAGGGGCTACTGACAAGGCAAATGAGGTGGTTCGAATTATGGCGAGAAACAGCCTCGATTTAATCAATTATTACGTTTCGTTACCTGAAAATCTTGCGGCACAAATAGAAGATGATCAAAGCAGACAGATTACCAACCTTCGAAATCTGGTCATCATTACCCGGAACTATCAGCAAGATGAGTTAACAAAGGAAATTGATAGTGAGTTACAGGAATTGATCAATAAGCTGTCGACTTAGGATTGCGGATTGTTGATTTGCTGAAACAGCTTTTTAGCGAGTTTTGTCCCACGCGAACGGATACCGGGTGTTGGATGAAATTCTATTTCCTGCTGTATGATTTCGAGGAGTTCGGGTTTTAGGTCAGGTTCTTCTTCAGAAATATTATACAACACCTGCATGGCGTGAACACGGTTGGCAACGGGTTCTCCCGATGAAGTAAATACCCGGAGGCAGTAATCAATCAGGAAGCCTGAATTTTCAATATGAATTTTGTTTTGGCTGATCAGTTTCAGCAAATGTCGTTTTTTACCGTGGTGAGTCTCGGTTTTGAGCCGCTCAATCATTTCCGGAACATACGGTTCGATCCAGTCAGGGTGTTTGTCGTACAACTTATCTATGATATAAAGTGCACGCCAGCTGTTGCGGTGTTCGTTATAAAGTGCATAGTTTATAAAAGATTGCAAAAACGATGGATTAGCATCTAAATGATGGAGTACCAGTTCAAAAGAATCCCATGATTCAAGCAGCTTTTGAAAATCTTTCTCAGTCATCGTGCGTGTTTTTACAAATATAAAGAGAATGAGGAAGTGCCACTAAACTTTTCTATTTTTAGCACATGATAGAGGTGACTTGTGCATTGATAATAGAGAATAACCGGGTACTAATTGCTCAAAATAATCCAGATTCCGATCATGCTTTTAAATGGGAATTTCCTGGAGGGAAGATACATTCCGACGAAAATCCTCAAACGTGTATTATCCGTGAAATCATGGAAGAATTGGAAATAAGAATTAGAATTGAAAAAGAACTGATTCCCGTGGAACACGATTACGGAATCAAACAAATCAGGTTAATACCATTCATTTGTACTATTGAATCCGGCTCGGTTCAGTTAAACGAACACCTCGCATTTAAATGGATGAACTATGGCGATTTATCAAATTCTGATCTTTCTGAAGCGGATTTACGATTGATTCATATTCCTGCCAATCAGAAAATATTAAAAGAATACCTTGGGAAATAGGTGAACAACACCCGAAAGCACAGCCCCCCAACCTATTATCGAAATAATCATGTAAGTAACAATGTATTTTCTTCTTCCGTAGTATTTGTTTGCCAGAAAAGCGCCAATTGGGATAGTAAGAAAAACCGGAGTGGCGATAATAATTCCCCACAAACCATAAGTGGTTTTCACGCGCACCATAAAACGATTTCTTTTCGAAAAACGTTTAGTTGGTTTTTTAACCTTGTGGTCACAAAAAAGTCGAAATCTTTGTTTAAAAGAAACAGGAACAGCCTTACAAAAATGTGGTAATAATCTATCGAAAACTCTGTTTATCGGCTTGCTCAAATAGAAGAAAAGTAAAAAGCCTCCAATACCTCCGGCCAGAACCGACAGAATGGCGTACTTGTATTCTACCCCAATTAACATAGCATAGGGTAGCGTAAGTAAATATTTTACTGAAGCGAGGATGATTATATGAGCTATTTTAAATACCATTTACTTCTGTATTAAACTAATCTTAGAACGTGCAACATACTAAATTGTTTTATACGAAATGTTAAGATTGGTGCCGTTTAAAATTTCTTAACTAAATTTAGTAGTATATTGTTAATCAGGGGGTCAGGCGCTTATCAATTTCTTAATACTGGGATTTTAGTTTACTACATTAATCGGTATTCCTGCTATGAAGGACTGAAGATTATCAGCTGCAATATTCATTAGTCGCTGGCGTGCTTCCAAAGTTGCCCAGGCAATATGAGGTGTAATAAAACAATTTTTCGCTTTAGGCAATGGATTTTCTTTGGAGGCCGGTTCAACAGATAAAACGTCGAGCCCGGCACCTGCAATTCTTCCGGTATTCAATGCATCAGCCAGATCCTGTTCATTGATCAGCGGTCCCCGCCCTGTGTTGATTAAGAATGCTGACTGCTTCATTTTTTCAATGGCATCCCGATTAATAAATCCTTTGTTTTCATCGGTTAACGGACAATTAATACTGATGAAATCGCTGGTGGCGAGTAATGTATCCAAATCGGTCTGAGTCGCATCCAGATTTGTTTCCTTTTTACTGCGGTTGTTGAAAATAACCTTCATGTTAAAAGCAAGAGCAATGCGTGCAACTGCCTGTCCGATCTGACCAAAGCCAATAATCCCGATTGTTTTGCCTGCTAGTTCTGTTTGCGGTGTGAGCGAATAACTAAAATCGATACAGTTGGCCCAATCTCCGTTTGAAACCGAAACGGCGTGTTTGTCAATGTGTTGAGTGAAATTCAAAATGTGCGCGAACACCATCTGAGCCACTGAGTTGGTACTGTATGCGGGAATGTTGCAAACTACAATTCCGGCTTTTCGGGCGGCTTCTGTGTCTACCACATTATAGCCAGTTGCCAGTACACCAATAAATTTTAACTCGGGGAGTTGAGAGATAACTTCTTTGTTAAATATTACTTTATTGGTGAAAACTGCATTTGCTTTTTGAGCTCTCTCAATAGTCAGTTCCGAAGGGGTGCGATCGTAAATGGTACAATTACCAAGGTTTTCAATTCTTTTCCAGCTCAAATCTCCGGGATTCAGTGTATACCCGTCTAAAACTACAATTTCCATCTCGTAACGTTAATAAATAATCCAAATTGGTAAAACGGATTCAAAAGTAACGAAATTGGTTTATTTCACGAAAAGTGTTGCCAAATGCATGAAAAGGGCTATATTTATAAGAGTAAAGGCTTTTGTAGAATTAAATTTTTTAACCCAACTTATTGGTAAAATGAACATCCCCGAGAGTAAGACTAATAATAGCCCGACTATCTTAATTGTCGATGACGACGACATTAACCAACGTTTGATTTTTTATCATTTAAGAGGAATAACTGATAAAATGTTATTTGCTGCAAACGGCAGAGAAGCAATTAATGTTTATTCCGAAAATCCGGATGTTTGTTTGATTCTTATGGATTTGGTAATGCCAATAATGAATGGCGTTGAAGCAAGTAATAAAATACATGAAATCAATCCGAATGTAAAAATCATTGCTCTTTCTGCGTTTCGGGAAGAAGAAAACGAATATGGTTCCGGAGAAACCAAATTTACAGGATACCTTACCAAACCGGTTAGAAAAGAGGTATTAATTGAGACAGTAAAAAAATACCTGGATTAAATTCTCAACGAATAGCTTTTTTCAATATCCTTTTAACTCAAACTGAATTTCTTAAACTCATCGATTCATGTAAGTTTACATCTGTGTTTTTGAATCTATTTTTTCTGAATTTCAGCCCATTTTTTATCGATCATTTTCAGTACTTCAACCTGATCGTAACCCTGACAGTGTCCCATCATCGGTACAAAAGTAACCACTGCATCCGATTCAGGGTTTGTCTGTTTTTTCAGCATCCGGTCGAACGAACGCATGGGGGGATTCAGATAAAAGTTGTCCATGTCGCCCATCCATATCCAGAGTTTCCCCTGTAATTTTGGTCCCAGCGTTTCCCAGTTATTTTCAACATAACGTTTCAGATCGTGTTTTTCCCATTCTTTAACTACTTCTTTATCGAACAGGCCGCTAACCGGATCAAACAAAGCTTTTGGCAGGCCGTCGGCTCCGCGTGATGTAAAAAGAGCACTAAACGCGCTGAACTGGCCACCTGAATTTACATAGCTATCGTTGGGTGAAAGTACATTTTCGAAATAAATAAAATCCTTTTGTGATACAATAGGGTGACCATAAATATCACGCATGATCGGGTTCAGGTAACCGTATTGATTGTAGAATGCATTCTCATCTTCGTAAATGTTCATTAGCTGGCAGTACTCAAAATCCACTTCGTCGGCGCTGTACGAAAAGCAACCATTAAAAAAGTCGGGGTAATAAACCTGCAATGCCAGCGAAACATAACCACCGGTTGAACAACCGTCGACGTAGCGTGCTTCGGGTGTGCCCACTGCCCTGTATTTCTTTTCGATAGATGGAATCAACTCTTCCGTCAGGGAAACGCCGTAAGGGCCGCTGTTTTCAGAATCCATCTGGTAGCAATCGCCAAAAGGACCATGCCCGTCTGTAAAAACATTAATAATTTGCGGAGCATCATCCGACATCCACCACTTTTCAAAATCACTGCCTTCGCGCATGTAGCGGGCAGCGCGTGTGTAACGACCGCCATAACCGGCAATATTGATCCGAACCGGGTATTTGGCATCCGGATTTTTATAGTAACCGGAAGGAAGTATTATTGCGGCTTTTACATGGATTTCCTTGCCCCAGAACTTTGAAACTGCGTTGCTTTTGATATCCACGAGCTTTAGAAAATCAGTTTCTGTAAATTCGAGCGGCTGTGTAATTTCTTCGAGGGAAATTTCAAGAGTTGTATTTTTATTCAGGTCGAGTGTAACAGTTTTGCTGTAAAGGTTTCCGGCTTCGTCTATACCCGACTGCCATAAATCCTGATCCCAAAGCACCTGTACGCTGTACTTTCCCACAGGCAGTGCGTCGAGGCTGGCTTCCACCGATTTGGTAACTTCGGTCGATCCATCAAATGTAAAAGGTTTCGAAGGATCCCAGTCGTTCAGATTGAGTGCAAATATTTTGTTCGACAGGTTGGGCCAGGTATTCATCCGGGGTTCGCGTCCCTGTCCGCTACTAACGAACAAAAACAGTCTGCCGTTGGGTTTAAACTGATTTTTTACATTTTCCGAAACGGTTACATTCACTTTTAGTGTATGTGAATTTTGTGCATGAACATTGATAATCAGAATTAGTAATACTATCAGCAGAGATGCTACTTTTTTCATCTGTAAGAATTATTTGTTTGAAGAAAGCTAAAACTATAAAATAAATGGCTTGTTATAAATCCAGTCGAAAAAAACTTTTCGCAGTTCACTTAATAGTAATATGATAAATGCAGGATTGTTTAAGAAATCTTACCTAATAACATCTTTGTGATTATCTTTAGTCGGGAGTGTGAATTCAAATAAATCAGAAATACATAGAAATTAAAAATTACCCGAATGAAACAACTCATTTTATCCTTCTTTGCAGGTTTACTGAGCCTTTCAGTTTTCAGTCAGGAAAGTCCAACCTGGTTACGTTATTCTTCCATTTCACCCGATGGACAAACCATTGTTTTTTCGTACAAAGGCGATTTATACAAAGTTCCGGTTACCGGGGGAACAGCCGTTCCGATCACATTTAACGATGCTTACGATTTCCGGCCGATCTGGAGCCACGATGGAAAAACGATTGCCTTTGCATCCGACCGATATGGCAATTTCGATGTTTTTACAGTTGGGATTTCCGGCGGTGAAGTGAGGAGGCTGACTTATCATTCCAACGACGAATTACCTTATAGTTTCAGTGCCGATGATCAATCTATATTTTTTGGCGGGCAACGACTGGATTCAGAAGGCAGCAGAGCGTTTCCAACGGATTACATGACTGAATTATATAGTGTTCCGGAAAACGGTGGACGTGTAAAAATGATTTTTACTACACCGACAGAAGCGGCCTGCGTAAGTAAAAACGGGGAGTTTCTGGTTTATCACGATAAAAAAGGCGGAGAGAACGAATGGCGGAAACACCACACATCGTCCGTTGCAAGGGACATCTGGCAGTATAATTTTAGTACCGGAGAACATAAGAAAATCACTTCTTATGCTGGTGAAGACAGAAATCCGGTGCTTGCCGACAATGATAAATCTATCTATTTCTTAAGTGAAGAGAGTGGCAGTTTTAATGTTTTCAAACTGAATTTAGATAATCCGCAGCAACGACAACAAATCACTAATTTTGGGAAATTTCCTGTACGTTATTTAAGCCGGAGCAACGACGGAACGCTTTGTTTTAGTTACGATGGCGAATTGTACACCATGAAAATGGGTCAACCCGAAAAAGTGAACATTGTAATTCATACTGAAGGAAAATCAAATGATGAAGAAATCATCCCGGTAAACGGAAATGCCGATGAAATGGCGGTGGCTCCCAATGGAAAGGAAATCGCATTTATTGCCCGCGGGGAAGTGTTTGTGACTTCGGTAGAAGGCGGCGTTACCAAAAAAATTACTGATACGCCCGAACAGGAGCGTTTTGTCAGTTTTACACCCGATGGCGAGGGTCTTGTTTATGCGAGCGAAAGAAAAGGGGTATGGCAGATTTTTAAATCAACTAAAGTGAGAAAAGAGGAACCCTATTTTTATGCCTCTACTTTGTTAAAGGAAGAACCGCTTGTTTCAAACGAAAACGATAATTACCAGCCCAAAGTGTCGCCCGACGGAAAGGAAATCGCCTACATTGAGAACAGGACAACACTGAAGGTTTTTAACCTCAGCACAAAAACAAGCCGCACCATCATGAATTCGGACGAACTTATTTACATGTCGGATGGAGACCAGTATTTTACCTGGAGTCCCGACAGTAAATGGTTGCTGATTGAATATAAACCGGTTTTGTCGAACAGCGAAGTGGTGCTGATTTCAGCTGACGGAAAAGGGAAAATGCACAACCTGACACAAAGCGGTTACGATGATTCAAATCCCAAGTGGGTAAACGGTGGTAAACAAATACTGTGGTTTAGCAACCGCGATGGTTTACGCAGTTACGCCAACAGCGGAGCCACACAGACCGATATTTACGGCATGTTTTTAACAAAAGAAGCCTGGGACCGCTTTAACCTGAGCAAAGAAGATTTTGCCCTTCTGAAAGACATTGAAGAAAAGGAGAAAGAAAAAGAGGCGAAGGAAAAGGCAGAGGCGGAGAAAGACAAGAAAAGTAAGAAAGAAGAAAAAGCGGAAACAGTAAAAAAAGACACATTGCTTACTTTCGACTGGGAAAATATGGATGAACGAAAAGCACGGCTTACCCTGACTTCGGCTTCCATTGCTGATGCACTTTTATCGAAGGATGGAGAAAAGTTATATTTCCTTGCGCGGTATGATAAAGACTTCAATCTCTGGAGCATCGACCTGCGCAAAAAAGAAGCCAAACAGGAAGTGGCGCTTAACGTGAAAAGAGGTAAGATGGAATGGGATAAGGAAATGAAAAACATTTTCCTGCTGGCTGATGGCAAGCTTTCAAAAATTGATGTGGAGAAATCGAAAAATGAAGCGATAAAAATAAATGGCGAACTGAAAATTGATAAAGAGGCGGAGTACCAAAGCATGTTCAATCATGTGGTTGAACGAACGAAAAAAGGGTTCTATTCAAAAGCCTATCATGGCGTGAATTGGGATGAAAACGCGAAAGATCATGAAAAATACCTGCCGGGGATTAATAACGGCTACGACTTTGCCGAAATGCTGTCGGAAATGCTGGGTGAGCTAAACAGTTCGCATTCGGGAGCCAGGTACAATCCGAATTCTGAAAATGGTGACAATACCGTGTCGCTTGGAATTTGGATTGATTACAATTATGAAGGTGAGGGCGTTAAAATTGCCGGAATCATCAGCGAAGGACCGATGGATAAAGCCAAAATAAACGTAAAACCCGGTTTTATCATTCAGCAGATTGACGGAGAAACGATTGCTGCCAACCGTGATTTGTCGGAATTCCTGAACCGGAAGCAGAATAAATTTACATTGTTGAAAATACTCGATCCTTCCAGTAACAACACGCAGGAAATAACGGTCAAACCTATTTCACTGGGTGAGGAGAGTGCTTTGCTGTACAAAGCCTGGGTAAAACGAAACCAGGCAGAAGTGGATCGTCTGAGCCACGGGCAACTGGGTTACGTTCATATTCCGGGCATGTCGGACGAACCGTACCGTGTGATTTACGAAGAAATGATGGGCAAATATTACGACCGGAAGGGAATTGTGGTGGATACCCGTAATAACAGGGGAGGCGACCTGGTTTCTGACCTGACCATGTTTTTTACAGGTAAGAAATACATCGAGTACGGAAATGATAGCCGGATGTTTGGTTCGGAACCACCGTTCCGCTGGACAAAACCTACCGTGGCGATGTTTAACGAGGCCAATTACAGTGATGGCGATTGTTTTGCCTGTGGTTATTCTCAACTCGGAATCGGGAAAACCATTGGAATGCCTGTACCGGGAACCTGCAGCTGGGCAAGCTGGGAAACGCTGGCCGACAAAGATATCCGCTGGGGAATGGTTCCGATAAGCTCAAAAGACATGTACGGCGAGTGGATGGAAAACCTCGAAACTGAACCAGATTACACCATTAAAAACGACCCGGAACTGGTAGGCGAAGACCGCGATCAGCAACTGGAAAAAGCGGTGGAGGTGCTGCTGGAGATGGTTAAATAAGATATTTAAGAGAACAAAAAATGGGAAGATTAATCTCTTCTCATTTTTTATGTTTGTAAAGCTTCTCAACCTGCCCATGCAAGTGCGAATTTGTACTTCGTGGTTTACTTTGTCAAAACAAAATGATCTTATCTTTCAGAAATCACGAAAAGCGATAAAAGCCAGATTTTTAGATTTAAAAGTGTGAGAGGGATTTCAACCACCTCGTCTCCTGACGCTATCGGTCAGGATCCACTC
>DAOPJR010000100.1:0-11731 GCA_035399765.1 Draconibacterium sp.
AGGTACGATGCGTCTGATACATACAATCTCCCTTTTTTAAGTGAACCGGAAGCTTTGGATGACAAATCAAGCCAAAGCATTTATCCCTGGCCTGCAAAATTAGTGTTTGTTTTCACTAATCGAGTACTAACTTTTAGGGGGTTGAGCCAGTTTTTATTTAACAATAATGCTGCAGCCGCAGTTTTACCAAAACTGACCGGACAGCCCTTTAGTTGCAGCTTCGGTTAAGTGTTATTTGTTGTGCACTGGCGTTTTATCCCGTTCATTTGTTTTAGCCTTAAAATTTGCTGCATTGCTACTGTCTCCCATGCATTGGGGCAGCCAGACTCTTTGGTAAAGCTTTGGTTGTGGAGTTGGCTTCCCGAATGGTCGGGACAAACTGTGGGGCTTGGCAATGTGCTTACAAATGCGTTGGCTTATTCTATTTTTGTTTGGTTATTAATCTTATCAACTAATTGTTTTAAGGTTTTTGTTGATTTCTTATCCACATTGAAGATTACTTGTTTAATTAGCAAATATTTCCATTCAAAGCCTGTTTGTTCGGTTACTGCTTTGCACCAGCGTTCAATAGCTTTATTTTTGTTGTCAAGATCGGGATATTCACGTCCTTTGGTTTCTAAAATCCAGAATGCCTTTTTCTTTCCGACTATTTGTACTGCCACAAAATCCGGAAAATAATAGCGAATTGCCCCGGAATTCGAAAGATAATCTATTCTGAATATGTTTGCCAATGCAGCAAAAGCTTCAATGTCGCTTGCATTATTAAGAAACTCTGCAAATTCGGCTTCAAATGGGTTGTAGGTAGCAACGAAATTAAACACGGTTTTCTTCAGCCGTATGTGACCCCGCCTCCAGGTGAATTTTGGTGTATCTGATAGCTTTATGCTTTTTCCTTTGACTTTTACTTGTTTTTTCTCAACAGTAGCTTTCCCTATTTCTTTTGCCAATAGTTCGATGATAGCCTCCTGGATGGAGAGTTCTCGCAGAACCTTCCTTAATTCTTCTTTTTCGATATCATCAATTTTAACTTCAAAACATTTATTCAGAATGTAATCTTCACAAATCGGGTAAACAAATTGGAAGCAATCCGTCAGTCCGGCTTTCTTCATAACCTGTGAAACAATATATGAAGTTAGGTCCCTGCCTAATTCGAGAAACTCAGATTCAACAGCAGTCTGATGAACTTCAACGCCAAGGTTCATCACTTCCATTCTTAAAAGAGTTTTTCTGTCTTCGCTTAACTTTGAAGATGAAAACAGTGATGGAAATTTCTTGCCGTCAATTCCTGAAAGATTCTTATATGCTCTGGTATATGAAAAGTCAGTAGCCGGAATCTCGATGTCATAAGGTAATCTCTTTTTCTCAGGAGCAATAGTAACCGGAAGTGGTGGCGGTGTTTTGGTTGTGTTGATGCCTACTCCTTCGATCTCTAATTGTTTAACAATCTTCTCAAAGTTTTCATTACCGATTACCTCCAACGTTTGGGTGCGGTCAGGACTGATATCTCTCATCAAACGTAAACCTCTGCCAATAGCCTGTTCCGGAAGTATTGCAGAATCAAAAGCACGTAAGCCCAAAACAATGGTTACATTCTGAACATCCCAGCCCTCACGAAGCATCAGAACACTGACAATTACCTTGATTTTGTTTTTTGGATTATCAACATCACGTGCTTCTTCCCGTAAACTTTCCAAATCACTTTTTTTGACATCACCGGAGTTGTCTGTGTGAATGACCATGATTTCATCTTTATCAATTCCGTAGGTTGCTCCTCTTAGGGCAATTGATTCGGCAATTTTATCAGCAAAGGCATTTTTTTCAGCCATAATAAAAAGCACCGGTTTCTTTTTCACACCCTTATATGCTTCGTTGTGTTCTTTCCAACGGGCAAGGGAAGCCGAAATCCAGTCGCCATATTTCTGAACAACATTGTCTTTTGTGATTTTTTCCGGGTCTTTCTTATTTACAGAGTGAACTATTAAAGGAACTTTTACAATGCGGTCTTCCACTGCCTGTGCTAATGGATAATCGCAAATAATCCAGGGGTAATAAGTGTTTTCGGGTGTTTTAGGCGTTGCTGAAAAATCAACCCACATCTTTAAACCGCCCGGTAAGTTTTTGTGAATGGCAAGCAAACTTTCATTCCATTTTAATTCATCATCATGTACATGGTGTGCTTCATCATTCATCACAAGCAAATTGTCCAATTCCTTTATTCTTTCTAATAAGGTTTGGGGTGATTTGCCCGGGTCACTCTGTGGCTTTCGACCAAGAATGGCTTCTATGATTGTATTCGGGTTAAATTCTTTAGTGCGGCTTTCGTAAAGCTGATGAATATTATTAAGAATGAAGTTGTTCTCGGCTGCCAAAGGGCTTTCATCATTTCGGAGTTTAATATTCAATTTCCACTTCGATTTCCATGAGCTGGGAATAAAAGGAAGCTTTTCAAATATCTCTCCGTTTTTGAAATCTTTTGCCAAACGTTCGTAAACTATCACATTGGGCGCAACGAGCAGAAAGTTGTTGGCATAGCGCCTGTCTTTTTCTCTTAAGCGATTGAAATAACTCCAAACCACCACGAACGCCATTACAAAGGTTTTTCCTGAACCCGTTGCCATCTTAACAGCATACCGCAACAAATCTTTTTCCGGCAACTCCTGCTCGCCTTCCTGGTCTTTTTCGGGGAAATATCTTTTTACTTTTCGTTTGCCTTCTAAATCTTCACTAAATTCTATGGTTGAAGCAAACAGGTTTCCACTAAACTTTTCGTGATATTTCTGAATTAGTGGGATTACATCAGTGAATTTCTTTATTTCAAAAAGATAGATGATGGTTTCCACCGCTTCGCGCTGACAGAAATAGAAATGGAAGGGCTCATTGCCGAATACCGGCGGGTGAGACTGGTCAAACCAGAATGCAAGTAACTCCTGTGAGGTGGCAGTAGCTCCAGGATAACTATCGTTTCGCCATTTGTCAATTTCTGCACGCAGTTTATTCACCAGCAACATTTTGCTTGGCCTGCGACCTGGAACCAACTCATATTCGTCGGCAGTTTTCTTCTTCAGGTAACTTACCGGTACTTCCCACGGATTGCGATCTTCAATATAGGGAAGCGTTTTGTCATACTGAACTATTGAATGTGGCATAGTATTAATCATTATTCCTTATTTTAAGCTGTTTCTGCAGTAGTTTACCTTTTTCTGTAAGGCGGTATTTTTGGTTAGGGTGATTGGGACTATCAGGAAATGTCATCTCAATACAACCTGACTCCAGGGCAGGTAATATGTAATTAAGTCTGAAATTCTCATCGTGTCTTAAATCAAGCGCTTTTTGAATTTCACTTCTTTTCATTTCACCCTTTAATACATATAGAATCCTTTCAACTTCCCCGGTAACTTCCCCGGTAACTTCCCCGGTAACTTCCCCGGTAGCTTGTTCGGTAACTTGTACGGTACTCACTCTTTTTCGCCAAATAACAGATTTAAATGCTTCATCCTGTATGAGTTCTGGTTCCTTAAGCCCGGCAGCAAGACAATCTTTTATCATATCCGGGATACCTGTTCCCATCCGTTCAATATAGCCGGCCAGATAGAGCGGTTCAGCCAGCAGGGGATTGGCCGGATAAGACGCATGGGGTTGCTTCAGCTTTGATAAAGGCAAATGATAAGGGAGTTGACCAGGGTTCCATATCTCTAATCTGTCACGGAATAACATCACCTGTACAGATGCATTACTGGTGTAATCTCTGTGGGCAATGGCGTTTACAATCGCTTCTTTCACCGCTGCAGGCGGCAATTCGTATTGCGTAGGAACGTCTGTCGAGCGGCTACGGTCTCCAACGTATAAATCAATTCTGGACAACACAAAATCGACAGCAGCATCTACCTGCTGAAACACATCGCCTTTATAAACCTGGTAGGAAGTGATCGGCTTTTCGACCACGTAGCCGGGGAATAAGGCGCACCTGACCTCGGCTGTAATGAAAAAACGCTGGGGCTGTTTGCCAAACAAAAGCAGCGCGGCCTGGGTCAGTCCTTCGGTTTTAATGAGGTTCAGGTGGGTGAGCACCGAATCAGGGGCAGCAGACAATGAAAAAGGAAAATTTCTTTTTTCACGGGCCAGTTGAATAAACCAACGAATCCGTTCCGGGTCAATATCATCCACTGTGGCTCCTTTGCAGATGGCGGCATCAAAAGGAACGGTGCGGATGAGTTCTTTCTCTTCCATATAGTTCACCAAGGCAGCATAGACGGCGATTTTCAGTTCTCCGGGTGTATCAAACTTTTTACGAATTACCGCATCTTCTGCTTTCCGGATGAGTTGCTGCATTTTTTTATGCCGCTCACTGTTTTCAGCATTCGACAGAAAAACCAGGCGGGTTTTGCCATGTTTACTGGCATGATCATATTCATGTTCGGTGGGTGAAATACCGTCATAATCTTCATAACCATAGTTTTTTCCGAACAATCCCAGGTAAATATCGCTCCGTTCCACCTGTTCCAGGTAAGCTTTACGCGCGTCTTTATCAGCAGCGGGCAGGTTTTCGAAAATGAAGGGCTCAAAGAAACTCCCTAACAGGGCATCTTTACTGATATATTCAAACAGCAGTTGCCTTTCGGTGGCAAACTCTGATTGAACGCTGCTGATAAAGATTCTTAGTTTATTCATTTTATTTTTTTTTAACCGCAAAGTACTCAAAGAAGGCGCAAAGTATGCAAAGTAAACTCTGCATACTTTGCCTAATAACTTGGTGTTCTTTGTGGGTTATCAGTTTCATTCTACAAGTTATTTACAACTCTTTTAATTCCATTTTTAAGTAACACAACATTAAAATTGACAAGTAATCCTAACTTATAATTTCCGAGTTTTAAATAAGTAAGCGTTTGAGCCAGATGAATATCATTTAAAGCATCAACACTTTTTACCTCAATTACAACTCTGTTTTCTACGAGCAAATCAATTCGATACCCACACTCCAGTTTGACTTCTTCGAATATCAGAGGCATTGGTTTTTCTTTTTGAACAACCAATCCCGATTGAGTTAGTTTGTAGTACATACATTCTTTATATGCACTTTCAAGCAGGCCGGGGCCCAATGCTTTATGCACTTCTATTGCTGCTCCGATGATTATTTTTGATAATTCATTTTCTGTCATAATATTGATTTTTTAACCGCAATGGGCGCTGAGAAGGCGCTGAGTTCGCAAAGTAAACTCTGCGAACTTTGCGTAAAACCTTTGCGTTCTTTGCGGTTTCAAACTTCTCATTTCACTTTTATTTCATACACTTGAGAAGTGTCAATTCCGAAAATATCAATGATTTTCACAAAGATTTTATAAGTTCCTGCTTTCGGATATTCATAGTCGGCAACAAGCCGAAGTTTGCGTTCCTGCTTGGTGCGGTAGCTGGTCCAGCCGTTGTTAAACGTGTCGTTTTGAAATTCGAAATCCACCGCCCAGTAATCGATCCAGTCGCTCCACTTCTTGATGCTTTCTTTTACATCGGGAGGAATCAGGTCGGTATGGGGTATCACAAAATCTTCCAGTTCTATTTTCACTTTCAAACCTTTGGTTTCAATTTCGGTTTTGAAATATGCCAGCTCAAAGAATTTCACATCACCTTTGCCGGATGCCTGCGGGTCTATGGCATCCATGGGGATGATTCGGAGTTTTAGTCGCACGCCCATTTGTTTGGCCACCTCCTGAATGGCATCGTTTAATCCCATTTCCCATTCCCAGCCCAGCACGTGCAGTTCTTTTTGTCCCATGTCTCTGGTATCTTTCAATGCATCGGTAACTTCCTGTATGGTTACGGGGGCATCCACCGCACCAATGTAAACCAGTGCATTGCCTTTTTTGCCGTGGATTTGTGCTGAACCTGATATTGGTTCAGCTCCATACAATTTAAGGATGAATGCAAGATATTGATACAATGCTAACTTCTCATCTTTTACTCCGAATGCCTTAACTTTCCAAAATTGTCTTTCGTATCGACCAAGGTTAAGAATTTCAAAAGGTTTCGCCTTTTTGCCATAAACTTTTCCATAATCTGTTAAGCTTTTACTATGTTCAATTTCAAGCAATCTTTTTCTTGAAGTATGTACGCTGAATCTCCCAAAGTCAACTCCAATCCATCTGCGATTTAATTTTTCAGCAACAGACAGTGTTGTCCCGCTACCACAAAAGAAATCAGCGACTAAATTCCCTTCATTACTGCTTGCTCTAATTATTCTTTCTAACAATGCTTCTGGTTTTTGTGTGTCGTAAGGAAGATGTTCCTTACTTAATGTAAAAACTGCTGAAATATCCCAAACTGAATCAACTGTTGACATTCGATATATTCCTTTTTCATCTTTTGCTTGCTTTCTACCTTCAAAAGAAGGTTTAAAATCGGGGCCATAAATATCTGCGTAATATTCCTTCTGTTCCTGAACATTGAAAATTGGTTTATCTGATTTTGAGTAAAAAAATATATTATCGTGCTTTCTTTGAAATTGATTTTTTGCGAGGTTCCCAGTTCTGTAATGCCATATAATTTCATTTCTAAAAAAATTGTATCCAAAAATTTCGTCAATAATTGTTTTAACATATTGACCTGCATGCCAATCAAGATGAATATATATAGAACCGTTTTCTGACAATAAGTCTTTCATTAAGTGTAAACGTTCAAAAATCCATGGGAGAAAACTATCCAATCCTTCTCCCCATGTATCCCTATAAGCTTTCTCCTCCATTATTGAATGCTCCTTCATAATCTTTGTATCGCCAATCTCAACATTCGTTTTAAAGTTTGCCCCCGTCGCAAAAGGCGGGTCAATATAGATGAGGTCGATTTTGCCGGCAAATTTTTCAAGCAGACTGCTCATCACAAACTTATTGTCGCCCCAGATGAGTTTATTTTTCCAACCGTCTTCGAAGGTGTTTCCTTCTTCGCCTTTCCACACATCGAACAAGGTCCCCTGGGGGCTTGGCTCCCCCTTTTCCACCCGGGGTTCATTAATACTTTCCACGATCTGAAAAGGGTATGGACCGGGTTTTTCAACGGGCACTAACTTGCCTTCGTCATCGTATTTGCCTCGCCAAACGAGTTCGGTTTTTTTGATTTCGATTTTGCTCATATTGTTACTTTATTTAGTTTCTACTCTGCAAAAGTGTTTAAAGTCACATTCCTTACACACCTTTGTTTTATCGGGTTTGGTTTTAATTTCAAAATCTTTGTTAATAATGCATTTAGCTACAGAATCAAAATGTTTTCCGGCTGCTTCAACCAGTTGTTCATCATAGACAATTTCCATCAGTGCATCTTTGCGGTTTTCTTCGGCAGTCCAGTAAATGTATAATCTTTCCGGGTCTTTCTGATAGCGTTCTTTCAGAATATGTGCATACACATGCAGTTGGTAGCGGTATTTTTCCAAAACAGCATCATTTTTCACAGGACGGGGCTGGCTTTTAAAATCAAGCACTTCAAGTTTATCATCTTTTCCTAATAAAAGATCAACCTTGCCATTTATAATGTAGTCGTCCTTTTCATATGATACATCAATTTCAGTTTCAATTACTCTGTTAAGCAAATCTTTGTTATTAATAAAATAATTTAAACAGTGCCGTAATGCTCCATGTTTTGACTGTTCTGCAAGTGGCCGATAACCATTTGCAAGAAGACTTTTGTAGTTATTTTCAAAATCTTCGGAAATGATTTTCTCATTCACTTTTTCATCATCAAGAATTCTTCTATGAAGGTCTTCAATGGTTTCATGAACCAGAGTTCCAAACAACAACTGCCCGGAACGACTTGGGGTAAATTCATATTCCTTGTAAAAGAGGTATTGCCTGGGACAGGTTTCGTAAATATTGATATGCGAAGTGAGCGACAGTGATTTTTTAGGAACATAGGGGTCTTTTGACTGAAAACGTTGCGCTTTCAAGGTTTCTTTTTTAACATGCGGCCACTGGTCAAGCCCCTCCCAAACGGAATCAAAAATATCTTTGGGTTCTCCACTGCTTGACAGTACCAGAATTTTCTGGGGTCTTGAAAATGCTACATAAAACAGGCGTGCATGGTCAAACTGTGTAATGCGGTTTTCAGGCTCAAAAACTTCTCTCGAATAAAAAGGAGATAGAAAGCGGTCGATTTGTTTGTTTACGCTATACTGCTTATCCAAAGAACTTACCACCACCACAGGGAATTCAAGTCCCTTTGACTGATGTATGGTCATAATCTGAACATAGCCTTTGGGAATTGGGTTGTTCTCATCTTCAAACTCATTCTGACCGGAATTAAAAAGCAGATTAAAAAAGCTATTGAAGAGCCGGTATTTGACAGAGACTTTATTCGTGGCATTGATAAGAGGAATATGATAATAAGTCATGTATGAACTGATAAGCGAAGAAAACTGCGAAAGATTTCTTGCGGAGTTTTCATTTTTCAGGTAATCGCTGAAAGGTGCATAAGCAAACAGTTGATAAGGAATATCGGAAGGTAGTTCATCAAGACTTTCTTTGTCCTTCAACGCATTGATTTTTTCGTTCATCAGCCGGATATATGTTCCCAATGGTTTTGAAGCATATTTGCCCAAAAGCTGAATTCCCTCATAAATAATTTTCTTGTGTGAGTAATTATCAAGGTCACTGCCAACAAACTCGAATATTAAAGCATAACAGGCAATTAAAAGTTTAATCTCTTCATTTTCGAAATACGCTTTTGCCCGTGGGCAAAATGCTCTAATGTTCTTATTGTTTAGTGCAGTAATGAATGGATCGCTGTGTTCTAATTTTACACTCCGCAATAACAAGGCAACATCACTGGGGTCGTTTATTACTTTGTTTTTGAGCAGATATTCAACCATATCGGCAAAACGTTCGGCTTCGGCTCTGGCAGTATCGGCCCAAATACAAAACACCGCAGGGTAGTCAGGCGAAACTGTTGATTTTGCAGGAATTACTTCTTTACCAGGATATCGAAAAGGGACTTTACCTTTCGGGTTTGTCCAGTCAATCTGCTGCATGAATGCATTATAATATTCAATAATAGTTTCATGGGAGCGGAAGTTTTCAAGTAATTTTATTCTTCTGCATTTTTTAAAATGTGTTTCAAATTCAAGAATATTACGAACTGTAGCTCCTCTGAACCGATATAATGCCTGGTCTTCATCTCCGACAACTGTAATGTTATTATGCGGTTTGACCAGCGTTAAAGCAATTTGCTCCTGTATGAAATTTGTATCCTGATACTCGTCAATAAGCAAGTATTTGATTTTACCGGCAATTTTATCTCTGGTTGTTTTATTCTTTAGCAGTTCATAGAAAATCCTTTGTTGAAAGGAAAAATCAATCCGATTGTTTTCAAACATCAGGTCACGATAACTTTTGTATGATTCTCCAAGTTGTTGCAAGAAATCATCTGAGGATTCTGTTAAATCATCAGGATCTATGATCTCTTCAGTAATCTTATCATAAAAGTTTTTGATACGACCTATCGTATCCCATTTGCCTTTCCATTTGCCGAAATATTTTTCTCCATCATGAAAAGGCTCAATGATCTCTTCAAAATGCTCATTAATAAACAGAGAGCAAGTAAGCTCGTCAAGTACGGTATAATTTTTTTTGAGTGGTGTTTGTTTAATAAAAGTATTGTTGAAGTTGTCGCATATACCGTGTATGGTACCGGTAATTAACTCATGCAGGTTTGTTTTTTCGCCTAATCTTTTAGAGAATAAACTTAAACGGTCACGTAATTCAAAAGCCGATTTTTCAGTAAAAGTAGTCAGCACAATTTCTGATGGCTTTGCTTTTCCTGAAAGAATCAAATACAAAGTTCTTAAAACAAGAGTGTAGGTTTTTCCAGTGCCGGGACCGGCAATAATCAATGTTGGACCATCGGTTTCAAAAACTGCTTTTTGCTTCTCTCTATCAGAGCCAAGTCCAAAAGTTTCGATAAATTTCGTTTGCAGTTCTGTCATACTTTAAAGGAGCTTATTTTCTTTGAAACTGAAATACTTGTCTTCGGCTACAATGATGTGGTCATAAATTGAAATATTCAACACCCTTGCTGGTATTTCAATAGCTTTTGTAATGGTAATGTCCTGTTCTGATGCCTGTGGATTTCCATTCGGATGATTATGCAGGAGTAAAATTGAACTGGCTCCGTTTTTCATCGCTTTTTCAATTACTTGTTTAGGATAAACAGGGGTTTTGTCTGAAAGTCCTTTTGAAATCAAGTCTTCTTTAATTATAGCATTTTTGCTGTCAAGCGAAATCATCCAGAATTGCTCATTCGGCTGAAATCCGAGTTTTGCTTTACAATAATTGATTAAATTTTCCCTGGTCATAGTAACTGGTGCCTGTTCCACAAGTTGTTGCTGATATAAAAGGGATATTTCTCTGATAAACTTACGAAGCGTTATTGCTTTATCTTTGAAAAAAGGAATCTGACTTAATTCTTTCTCATCGGCATCAAAAAAACCTTTAACAGAACGAAATTTATCAATTGCTTCTTTTGCAGCAGGTTTGACATCTTTTTGAGGGATTACGAATGTGAGAAACAGCTCTATTATTTCATAGGGCTGTAACCCGCTTATTCCTTGCTGAATAAAACGGTTTCTTAACCGGCTCCGATGGTCAAGGTAATGTGGTTTATCTATGTTGTTTTTTTCTTTCATAAATTAATCTTCACAAGGCAAATGATTTTTATAAATGTATTTTCTTTGTGGGTCAGCAAAATTGTACTCTTTGGCAAGCTTTGGTTTGAGAGTTGGCTTCCCGAATGGTCGGCAAGCTGTGGGGCTTTGGCAATCCCAACAAATCGGGACAGGTCGTGTGCAATGTGGGATGAGTTTTATATTTTTCATTTTTTCTATTTGCAAACATTTTATCACGGTCGCTGTCTTTTTATCCTTGCAGGTATGTTTGTGCAAATTTACTATTACGTTTATTTTTTTTAGAAAAGGGGAAAAGTATATTTACAAAATGAATTTTGCAGGTTGACTTCTGTTTTGTGATTTGCGGTCTGTTTTCCGGATTCTTTTCATTCAACGCCGGATAATCCAGCCAGGCTACCGGGCTTAATGCGTTGAACACCTCGCTCAACCGGAACTGCTCCGCCGGTATGTACCAGAACCTGCGGCTATTGCTCCAGGCAGCCCCTTCAATCGTCTTTACCCTGTTGATCAACTCCCGGTCGTAGCCAAACATCAGGCTTACCACAGTACTTTTGTGGTGAATTTCACTTTTCAGTTTTATTTCCGGTTTGTCTGTCACTGTGTTATCATTTGCCAGCTTGTAAAACTTGGGCTAAAGCACGGAACAACCCCGTCAGCAACAAAGCTCAACTGGCCTGAAAACCTTGTCTGACAAAGGATTAAAATGAGTTATTCCAGGGAAAAACAGTACAAAAAATCATCGTAAATTAGGCTCATTAAAATCTTCCTGTCAAAGGTAAGTAATTATGCAAAAGGGAAAATGTTAAAAAATGATCCGGGGATAAAATTTAGAATGGATTTAAATAAAAATAATAAGCAAAAACACCTACAAATACCGCAAATCAAAGGGCAAGGCATTATTTTAAAAAATCATTTACCCAGGTAATCAATTCCAGTAAAGAATTCATTAAGAAAGATTAAGTTCAGGGAAAGTTAAGGGAACAAAAAAGACTCACAGAAGAATTATCTGTGAGCCTTTGATTTCCAAGCTCCCCCTGCTGGACTTGAACCAGCGACCCTCTGATTAACAGTCAG
>DAOPJR010000101.1:0-11570 GCA_035399765.1 Draconibacterium sp.
ACAGGCGGTCTTAATAGCAAAGTTGGTTCTCCAATTATTCCTGAAAAGTCAGGTTTCAATTCAACTCCATAAACCCAGCTTTCCTCAATTTCATCAAACATATTTTTTGCTCGCGCCCATTCAGCTACTTCGCTTTCAACCGGATGTTTGTAACAACAACGTGAATAATACAAGTAGACTTTTCCATCTTCGAACCAAAGATTTCCATCAATTACCGGATATCCGGGATCAAAAATGGGTCTATCATACAAATCAGTGTATGGTTCGGTTGGATTATCTGCAACAGCAACACCAATACGGAAATTCTCGAGTTCATTTGTTGGGTTCTCGCGCCAGTCAGCACTGAAAAGCAGATAGTATTTTCCATCTCTCTCATACAACTCAGGAGCCCAAAAGTTGGCAATATTCCAGGAATTCACACTATTCCCCTGGTAAATCCGCCCCTCGTCTTTCCAGGTCTTTAAATCGGAGGATGTATACATTTTAAAGCCATCACTAACTCCTCCAGTTCCAACCATGTAATAGTTTCCATCAGATGCTTTTAAAATATATGGATCTCCAAACTCAACAGAAAGCGGATTATCAAAATTCAGTTTTTCTTCTGGTGATTGACAGCTTGATAAAAATGTTACTGGCAGGAAAAGAATCGAGCATAAAATTGCAATTGAACCAAGATATTTCATTAACAAGGTTAGATTTAGTTGTTTTCAAATAATTCATCGCAATGCCTGCGTACTTTTCAAGCCAGAGAACACATCATGTTCACCAAAACACTCTGACTATTCCAAGGTGTGGCCTGGTTTCGCGATGATCAGCCGCTAAGTTACATAATTCCGGCTTATGATTGGGCTGCTCTGATATTTTCCACTAACCGTACTAAAAAGTTGTGAAACCATACCGATAAAATTTCCAAACATCAGTAATGCCTTTTATCTATCATAAGATTTGAGAACAGTAAATAAAGTGCCAAAAGCCTCTATTTTCGGGCAATTTTAAAAAACTATCCAACAATACATTACAACATTTATAAGATTATTTAAGACTTAAAATTTGCATATACCAATGCTTACAGCTACATTTGAAATATACAAAACGAGTTCTTTTAAAAGATTAAAATACTGTCCGCATTAATTCAAAATTTGGAAAACTCAACAGAAAAAATTAAACCGAGGACGCTCTTAATGGTTGCGAAAACAGGCCTTGTAGTCCGTCATCTGACGGGTGAGTCTTAGGACCGATGGAAGTTCGACCAACCGGGCACTCAAATCCTGTTATACAGGGGTTTTACACAATATGAATTGGTGCGGATTTTTTTTGTTCTTACCTGAAGCGTTTCACTACCATCAGCAATATAAGCAGAACACTCACAAACAGGGAAATACGGGCAATATAGTCGCCATTTTTTGTATAAAAGGTAAGTTCATCGTTTGTATTAATTTTTCCTGAGATAGCAGCTTCAACCCACCATCCAGTGACCTGCGAGACATCACCACATTGATTTATAAAACAAGAAATACCAGTATTTGCCGAGCGTGCAATACTGCGACGGTTTTCGATGGCCCGCAAACGTGCAAAAGACATGTGTTGTTTGTACCCAGGCGTATTCTTCCACCAACCGTCATTGGTAATGATAAAAATGAGTCCGGCCCCCTTCTTAACGTAATCCGTTACATATTCACCAAAAACTGATTCGTAACAAATTACAGGTGCAATTTTTGTCCCATCCTGAGCAGTAAAAACAGAGGCCTCGGTTTGTCGCCCTAAACTTCCTGTCGTTCCTCCGATATTGATAACTATATCGTTTATAAAACCCAGGTATTTCATAAATGGCATCTTTTCCACACCTACCACCAGTTTTGATTTGTGGTAAATTTGTACTTTGCCATTTCGGTCGAGAAAAAGTGCTGTATTGAATCTGTCGTAACTCACACCGTCGCTTGTCCTTGCGGTGCTGGTCACTTCATTTTTGTCGTTATAGATTTTAAAGGAAGAAACTCCAAAAACCATTTGCGCTTTTGCATAGTTACGAAGAAAACGTTCCATGTCAGCAAGAAAAAGATTGGAGTTTAGCTTTGCCTCGTCCCAGTACGATGGATTTTCGTAGACCGTTTCCGGCCCCACGATATAGTCAGTCTCATCGGTAGTCACACTTTGTGCCAATCGCAGAAAAGTATTCTTTTTAGCTGTTTCGGCAGCCATGTCGTATTTTTCAGAATACGGATCAATGTTGGGCTGTATGATGGTTACCACTTTCGGTGCTTCTTTTTCTTTGTAAGAAGAATACATAATTAAAGAAACAACAATCGGGATGATCAGAACACATGTGAAAACAAAGGATGTGAGCATTGATGCTCTTTTCTCCGAATTCCGGATTTGTTCAATTATCTTGAAAATAAGTACATTAATAGTCAGCACCCACAAGGTTCCACCGAAAGCGCCTGTAAATTCATACCATTGAATAAGTTTCACATTATTTGCAAAACCATTTCCAAGTTGTAGCCAGGGCCATTCAATGTCCCAGTGAAAGTGAAAATACTCGAATGAAATCCAGAAAACGATCAGCGCAATATAACCAAGGTATGATTTATACTTTCGACGGGCCGCATGCGCCAGCCACCAAGTTAATGACATTAAAAAAGAATTGGCAACAATAGCTAACACAGCTCCCATAATGGTAGCATGCATGATCCACCATGTTGTTAAAAGATTCCAGATAAAAACGGTGAGAAGAGCATGTCCCCAAAAAGAAACCCCTCTGAATTCTTCAGCGTTATCAGTGAAATATTTCTCAACAGTTAAAAGAGGCAGGAATGCCACAAAGAGTATCCAACCGTGAAACCCCAACCAGGCTAAACTTAAAAGAACCCCGGAAACCACTGACAGCAAAAGTCGGTGTGATCGTTTCATTTACAAAGTTTATTCAAGATTAGTAGTATAGGCTACCGGCTGACCTTTCCCGGTCCGGTCGAAAACAAAATCAATTTTACCGACAACCAGTCCTCCCCACCATGCCTGATTCACAATCACCGGATTCCCGGCTTTATTTTTCTCAACCAAAGGCTTTTCAAGATACGAGTGTGTATGTCCTCCAACAATCAGATCGGTTAACGAAGTTTCTGCAGCCAGTACAAGGTCACTAACTTTATCATCACGATACTTCAACCCCAAATGCGAGAGACAAACTACCAGGTCACAATCCATTTCATTTTTCAGGAATGTTTCCATTTCGTTTGCTACACTTAAAGGATCGTTGTAAACGGTATTGCCGTAATTCTTTTTGCTTACCAATCCATCCAACTCTATTCCAAGCGCGTACACTCCAATTTTAATTCCGTTTTGATCGAATATCTTGTACCGTTCAAATTTACCAGCCAGAATAGTATCTGAAAAATCATAATTCGAATTTATTAAAGGAAACTTTGCATTTGGTAAGGGATCAAGAATCCCTTGTAAGCCATTATCGAATTCATGATTACCAATTGTCCCCAAATTATAACCGGCAGCACTCATGGTTTTCAGAATCAGTTCTCCCTTAAAATAATTGAAATAAGGTGTTCCCTGAAACATATCGCCGGCATCGAACAAGAAAGTATTTGGATTCATCTCGCGATGAATTTTTGCTATCTCCGAAATCCGGGCTAATCCGCCTTTGTTATCATAGCGTTCATCCGAACCCGTAAAAGGTTCTATGTGGCTATGAATGTCGTTCGTATGTAAAATCGTTATGGTAACAAAGTCGTCGTTCGCCAACAAGCGAAACGGAGCAGATCCTAATGCAAAACCAGCCGTTCCTGCAGCCACATTCCTAATAAATAACCTTCTATTCATTATGTATCCTCCCATCCAGTTTTGCACTTAAATGCTCATTATTCTTCTGATGTTCTTCCAAATTTCGGATGATGATGTCCCGGATTAATTCTCCACTGTTAATAAAGTTTATCCGATCCTGAAAAACAGCAAGCCCGTCGCCACCTGCTGCAACATAATCATTGGTTACGATCCAGTAAGATTGCTGTGGGTCAAAAGGCTTTCCCCCAATCTTAATGTTCCCGGCCTTACCATCCTTAATTGTAAAGCGAGCTCCGCCTATGCTTCCTCCTCCGTGATTAGCAACATAATTCAGAAAGGCTAAGGTATTGTCACCACTTAATTCCAGAAACACCAGTTCATTTTCAAAAGGCATCAGTTCAAAAATCTTTCCGACGGTTATCTCTCCCTTTGGAATGGTAGAACGTATCCCGCCATAGTTGTAAAATGAGATGGATGGAACAAGATTAAGATTTTGTAACTGTGCTTCGCGAGCCCCTTCCTGCAATAATAAATCTCCTAAAAAGTTCGTTAGTAAACTTTCAGGGCGGTCTTTGTCCATATCAGTATCAGAAATGGAAATAACCCGATTCATATCCTTGTCAATAATTTCCTTGTACGGCGAGTATAATTTTATGATGCTGCTATCGAGAGGGGCTTCCTGAGAAGACACAGAGATATTTTCAGTTTCATAAGCTGTTTTAACTACGTCGTGCTGACAAGAAAAGAGGAAAAAAATCCAAGTTATCAACAACGCACGGCTGAAAGATTGTCGCATGAACAAATATTTTTTTTAACGGTTACCTTTATTTTAGCTCGAAAGTCGTTTACTGTAAACAGAAAATTACTTCACATGTTCAGGTCAAACTTACATATAAATTCACTTAAGAAAGGCATTCTTTTCACTTTTTTGGCAGTCATCCTGTCCTCTTTTCAACTGTCGGCACAAAATAAGCAGGTAGTTGCCGAGAAAGGAGACGGGATTTACAGCCTGTTAAAACGTTACGGATATTCCTATACAGATAATTTGGAGAATTTTATTGCATTGAATAAGGATAATCTGGGAACAAACAATTCTCTTTTCGCCGGGAAAAAATACATACTTCCGGGAACAGAGAATGCCGTGGAAGAAAAGACAACGTCTACCACTACTTCTGCACCGAGCTCCGGCAAAATGGTTCATTTCGATATTTTTGGTGACAAGTATGCTGACATTGAAATCACCAGCAACGATTTGAAGGGTGCGGTATACTACCTGGTGTCGGGACACGGTGGACCAGATCCAGGTGCCATGGGAAAATATAATAATCACGTAGTGTGTGAAGATGAATATGCTTATGACGTAACGCTCCGGCTGGCCAGAAACCTGATTCAGGAAGGAGCAACCGTTTATGTAATTACCCGCGATCCAAACGACGGAATCCGGGATGAAAGCTTTTTGAAAATCGACAAGGACGAAGTTTGTTATCCGAATCTGACCATTCCGCTGAATCAAACCAAGCGACTAAAACAACGTTCCGATGCGGTAAATAAATTATACATGCAACACAGGAACGAGTTTCAGCGAATGATTGCCATTCATGTTGATTCACGTAGCAGGGGTGAAAATATCGATGTTTTCTTTTACCACGATAAACGCAGCGACACCGGTAAAAAAGCAGCTACTACTTTAAAAAATACCTTTCAGCAAAAATACCGCGAGCATCAGCCAGGACGCGGATACGGGGGAACAGTGTCAGAACGAAATCTTTACGTTGTAAAAAACACATACCCTCCGGCAGTTTATATCGAATTGGGAAACATGAACCACTCCCGCGATATTCAACGTTTGATTATGGCAGATAACAGGCAAGCCGTTGCCAACTGGCTTACTTTGGGATTAAAAAAAGATTTTCAAACGAATAAATAAGCAAAGAGAATAACATTTAAAGTTGTTTGATAAACACCTGTTTATTTAAGCAATGGAAGTGTAAATGAGAAAACAGAACCTACTCCGATCTTACTCTCAACCCAAATCTCGCCTCCCTGAATTTCGACAAATTCTTTACAAAGTAATAGTCCAAGCCCATTTCCTTGCTCGTTAGAAGTACCGTTTGAAAATTTCCTAATGCCTGTTACAAACAATTTCTTAACGGCTTCATCATCCATTCCAATTCCGTTATCAGAGACACTCACTTTACAGAATGATTCTCCATCTCTGTTCATTATTTCCGACATGACACTCACTTTTCCACCATGATTCGTAAACTTTATCGCATTTGAAATCAAATTTCGAAGAACAGTATCTGTAAGTTGCTTGTCGGCAAAAACAGTAATGTCATCCTCAAGTTTTTCTTCCAATTGAATTTCTTTTAATTGTGCGCTTGTTTCGAATTGATTTAAAACAGTATGATATATGGATTTGAGATGGATTTCCGAAGGGTTTGCTTTTAATGCTCCCGATTGCGACAAAGCCCACTTTAATAAATTTTCCAGTAATGAATAAAGCTGATTAGATGAGACTTGCAGACTTTTTAACAGCGACTTCTTTGTCTTATCATCTAAATTGTCTTGCTCCGTCATCAAAATATCAATCAAACCTTTATGTCCAGCTAAAGGACTTCGAAGATCATGAGCAATAATTGAAAAGAATTTGTCTTTTGAAGCATTTAATTCTTTGAGTTGTTGCTCCGATTCCTGTAACTGTTGTTCACGTTTCTTTGACTCTGTAACGTCGTAAGCATTAAATATGATGCTATCCTCGCTTTTATAACTTATTCTGGCTGTAAACCATTTTTCCTTACCATGCATTACAAGTTTATACTCAACTACCTGCAATTCTTTGGTTTGCAAACATTTTTCAATGGCCATCATCATGCATTCAGCTTCAGACTCTTTAAAAACATCCCGAATATATTTACCTATTAATTCCTCTTTGGGTAAAATTAGATTCTCCTCGTTTATAGCTGCTATCTTTAAATATTTGCCTTTGGAATCCAACTCGATTATTAAGCTGTCAAGTGATGCAAAAATGGCTTTTAGTTCTTTTTCATTTCTTCTGATTTTAGCCAGTGCGTTTACAAATAACCAGATTAAAACACTTATAATTATAGCGCTGAATAACAACAACATAAACATTGCCTTATCCTGATCAGCATATTTTTTCCAACCTCTGTCAGGAATAGCTGCCAATATCCATTTCCCTATTGGAAGATCAACCGATAATGTAACCGGGTTTTGCTCAAAGACCATACTATCTCCCCAAAAAACATCACCATTAAATCCATCGCCATTCACACCTCGTAAAGCATAATTAAACCCATTCTCTGTTTGAATTAATCCTGCCTCATTCAAAAGTTGGTCGCGTTTAATTACAATATCAGTAACCCCCCAAAAACGTTCCTGATTTCGATCAGACTTATCAAAAACCGGAGTGTAACTAATAAATGCAATACCACCTTCAACCAATTCAACTGGTCCGGCAACGAAGGTCAAATGTGTCTCTATGGTTTTTTCCACCATTTTTTTTCGTTCCGGATGTTCAAGCAAATTCAATCCCAGTGCTTCTTCATGTCCTTTACGTGGGTAGATATCTGAGATAATACAATCTTTCGACAGCGACATACTACCTATAACCGAATCATTTTTAATATACTCCTTTGCCAGTTCTGCATATTCCTCGCTCGAAATAGATGGGTTTAATGAAACATACGCCGCCACTCCCCGCGTATAAAAAATCCTGGAATATAAAGCTTTCTCCAGCTTTGATTTTTTTCCTGAAAGAATATCATACAACCCAGCCCTAACGTCTTTCTCCCATAAACCAAGTTTATATTTTGTAAAGCCATAAATACCGGCAGCCAGAATAGTGAATATCAATACTGAAATAAATGTTGCCGGAATATATTTTTTAAACTTTTTCAGAAATTGCATAGGCTATTTTCTTTGATACAAACAGTGCCGTAAAATAAATAAAATAACACGCAACTCAACATAAAATCAACTTAATAAAGACGAATCAGCACAAAACAAAACACTATTTATTTCTATCTGTTATATCTGTAATTGTGCATGATAAAAATAATATAGTACTTTTTGATGGCATTTGTAATTTGTGCAATGTTGCTGTTGATTTTGTTCTGAAAAGGGATACAAAAAAACAATTTCGTTATGTATCTATCCAATCGGAAGAAGGACAGAATTTAATTGCCCGTTTCAAAATTCCTGAAGAATTGGATTCAGTTATTTTACTGAAAGAAGAGATAGCTTTTTTTGAATCCGAAGCCGCTATCGAAATTGGAAAGATGTTACCTGTTCCATGGAAATGGGCTGGTATTTTTAGGATTGTCCCATTAAAAATCAGAAATGGAATTTACCGGTGGATCGCACGAAATCGTTATCGCTGGTTTGGAAAACGTGATCAGTGCCGGATTATTCAAAACTAAAATCCCCGGATTCGAAATCCCGGTAAAGTTTGGATAAACTTCCCAACCACTGGCTCAATCGCTGAACTGCTTCTTCTGTTTCAACAGTTACTTCAGCATTTTTCATTTTTAGCAACAGAAATCCATACACCGTATCAATGGTTAATTGAATATCATTTGGTGCAGATGGATTTTTTGTACGAAGCTCACCGAGTAGCCCTGCAATCATTTGGAATGTTCTAACATATTGAGCATCTGTAGCCGTTTCCATTAATTTTAAATGGAAATCATTAACATCAGCAATCAGATTTACCAGGAATTGCAGATGCCCCTTTTCCCTGACACCTTCCTTTTCCATCATAATCAAAAGATTGCTGTACCAGTCGGCGATTTCCTTTGATGTCTTTTCATCTGCCTTGTAAGCCGGAACCAGTTGCATTTCAATTTGGTTCATATCAAACCGCAGAGCCCGAATCATGTCTTCAATCTGATACAGGTACAAAATGTACTCAGCAATATTTTCTTTTCTTTTTTGTTTGGCTACAAGCATAACTTTTAGTTTGCAGTTTTCAGTCACAGTATTTAGAACTTCATTCTTCCAACCTTTTGCTACCAATCGAAAAAATCATCCAAATCACGGCGGTCTTTTTTTGTTGGTCGTCCGGTTCCTTTGTCGCGCACACTCCAATGCATGTGTTTTTGCATTTCGAGAAGTTCGAGTTCTTCTGCAGGAGTAACATCTTCCAGATAATTGTGAACCAGTTTTGCCCCCATTCTTTTTTCTGTCAGATCAAGCACTTTAAAACTTCTTGAAATCGGTGGTTTCCGCACTTCTACCACTTCCCCGACATGAACATCGCGCGAAGGTTTCACCGGCATTTCTTCAATGGAAATATGTCCTTTTCTACAGGCTTCGGTAGCCTGGCTGCGAGTCTTAAAAATTCGCACAGCCCATAACCATTTATCAATCCGGACTCCCTCTGCCATTTTATTTGGTATTGAAAATATTCATCGTTCTCTCCACTCCAACTGTTCCAAAACTGTGAATAATATCGATACAATCATTGAATTTAAAAGGTAGTTCCTTTTGTTCTTCCTTGCTCCAGTCTCCCAACACATAATCCACCTGGGATCCTTTCGGGAAATCATCGCCGATACCAAACCGCAACCGGGCATAATCATTTCGCCCAAGCACCTGATTAATATTTTCCAAACCGTTGTGACCACCGGCTCCACCCTTTGCCCGAACCCTCAATGTCCCGAATGGCAATGCCAAGTCATCGACCAGAACCAACAAGTTCTTTATATCAATCTTTTCATTATTCATCCAGTAATGAACTGCCCGTCCACTCAGGTTCATAAAAGTGGTAGGTTTTAACAGGATAAAAGTGCGGGCCTTGTACTTATATTCAGCGACAAAACCATAACGTTTATCGTTAAAACTAATATTGGACGCCTCAGCGAGAGCGTCCAATATTTGAAAGCCAATATTATGGCGAGTATTTTTGTATTCCGGTCCTATATTACCGAGTCCGGCAATTAGATACTTCATACAATTTTATTTAAGATTTATTCTTCGCTTGCCGGAGTTTCTTCAGCAGTTTCTTCTTCTTCGCCTGCGCCACCAGCACCTGCTGCAGATCTTGCTGCCCTTGTAATAGCAACGCTTACTACTACGTTCGATTTTGGATCAAGGAATTCTACGTTAGCAAGGTTCAGATCACCCACTTTAATACCTTGTCCAAGACCCAACTTGGTAACATCGATGGTGATAGTATCCGGTACGTCACTTGCCAGTGCTTTCACTTTCAAACGACGTAAGTTAGTATTCAATTTACCACCGGCTTTCATACCTTTAGCATGACCGGTTACTTTGATAGGAACTTCGATCTTGATTGGTTTGTCATCGCTGATTTTCAGAAAATCAACATGCATCACCATTTCTTCAACCGGATGCCACTGAATATCTTTCATGATCGCTCTGTGAACGGTTCCGTCAATATCCAGATCAATCAGGTAAACATTCGGAGTGTAAATAAGACTCCTCAACTCAGAAAAATCTACCGAGAAATGTATCGGTTCGTCTACACCGTATAAAACTGCAGGAGCTTTTTCTGCAGCACGTAATTTGTGCGCGTCTTTTTTACCAAGGGATTTACGAGCTTCCCCTTTTACTGTTAATGATTTCATTTTGATAATTTACTTTAATAATTATGGTACTCAGTCCTTCCGTCAGCTGACGGACAAACAGCATGCACATTATTAATGGCCCTGCTTATGGAAAAAGCGGTGCAAAAATATAAATTATTTATAATACAACGAACTTATTGACTGATTTTTATACACACGCCGAATAGCTTCGGCAAAAGCATCGGCAGTTGTAATGTATTTTATCTTACTGCTACCGGTTTTTGGCTTAATTGAATCAGTGAAATAAACTTCTTCCAGTTCCGACTTTTCAATGCGTTCAACAGCCGGCCCGGATAAAACACCATGCGCAGCAAAAGCTCTCACCGTTTTGGCACCTTCCTTTTTCATCAGATTGGCCGCTTTAGTGATGGTTCCCGCAGTGTCAATCATATCGTCAACTATAATTACATCTTTGCCTTTTACATCACCTATTACGGTCATATTCCCCACTTCATTCGGTCTTGCACGCGTTTTATGACAAATCACGATACCTGTTTCCAACATTTTTGCGTAGGTGTTGGCACGTTTGGTACCTCCCACATCAGGAGAAGCTATAATAGCATCCTTCAATCCCATTTTTTCAATAAACGGAACAAACAAGGTAGATGCATACAAATGATCGACAGGAACATTAAAAAATCCCTGAATCTGGTCGGCATGCAAGTCCATGGTTATCAGTCTGTCAATTCCGGCTGTAGATAGTAAATCGGCAACCAGTTTGGCTCCTATCGAAACACGCGGTTTATCTTTTCTATCCTGACGTGCGTAACCAAAATACGGCACAACTGCAATAATTTTATATGCACTTGCTCTTTTGGCTGCATCAATCATCAGCAGCAGTTCGAGTAAATTGTCCGCAGAAGGTGGCGTTGATTGAACAATAAAAACGTGAGAACCACGGATGGTTTCTTCGTAACATGGTTCAAATTCGCCGTCGGCAAAAACAGGACAAGATGAATGGCCAAGATCAACGTCGAGACTGTCGCAAATTTTTTCGGTTAAATAACGGGTTGTTCTACCTGTGAAAATTTTCAGTGGGTGAGTCTTCATACGAATGGTCGTTTTATTTTGATTACGGAATTTGTGACAAAGTTAAAAACTTTCGCTTATCTCGTTTCTTCGTTTTCGATTGATCGCATAAAAGCAAATGTATCTACTGACTTTTATTTA
>DAOPJR010000102.1:0-4701 GCA_035399765.1 Draconibacterium sp.
ATACAATCGAATTCAAGCCTCCCATCACTTCGAACATGTCCCAAACCCCGGCATTATATTTCTGTGCCATTCGGAACATGCTCTCACGTACCTTTTCGCCGTTTTTATTCACGTATCTTCGGTACAAATAGCTGTCGTTATTCGTGGTAAAAATAATTGCTGCTCCCGGTGCCGCCTGTCTGATTTCGGTAATCAGCTGATCGTAATTGCTTTCAAACCGTTCCTGCGAAAAGCGACGTGTATAGGCATCGTTGATACCTATTCCCAGAATCACCAGGTCAGGTTTTAAATCAGCCAGTTGCTCAGTAAAAAGCTGACAGCGAAGATAAGCCGGCACATGCGCGCCATTCACGCCAATGGCATGATACATAATTCCATTTGGAGCAGTCTCAGTGGTAATTCCGTATAGTGTAAAACTTCCTGCTTTTCCTGCTTGTTTCACCAGGTTAATCTGCAAACTATCCACTCGCCGGTTCAGGCTAAAATCGATGTAATCATCTGTTTTTTCAACTGTTTTCACCAGGCCGGTGTCAATTTCAACATCGTAATTTTTCTGCCTGTTCGCGTAATAAATTCTGAACTTGTTAAAAGAGTAATCCAGTGTATTTTCTTTTTCCAGAAGAATCGTTAACTCAGCACGTGGTGAAGAAGTGGTAACTGAAATTCCACCTACTCCCAATGTGCCTCTTTTCCGGCTTTCTACATTCCGAAAGCTTTGCCAGCTACCGTTGTAACGGATGTAATATCCAAAAGGCGAATTGGTTCTCGAAATTCGGTACGGAAACATAAAGCCCCAACCGGCGTTCATCCCGCCGGTCAATTGCTGAAAACGGGTACGCATTTGTCCTGTAAATGAACCTGCCTGAATATGAGAACCACCAATGTGTACAATGTTGATTCTTCCTTCTCCAGTTGTCATCAAGTGTTCCAATTTATTATCCAGCCGGTCAAAAGCATCCTTGTTCCCCGGGTAGTGCATTGAGTTTAAATCGTACCGAATAAAATTGTAAGGATTCAAATGATAGAGATAAGCATCTTCCTGGGCTGAAACACTCAGGTAAGAACATAAAAGCAGAAGCACAAAAATGATTCGATTCTGGGTACTCGATACTCGATGCCCGATACTCGATACTACTGAGAACTGCGACTGAAAACTTAAGATATTTGAATCTAAACTCTGAATACTGTTTCCCCAACTCTGAACCCGAAACTCTAAACTCTGAACTTCCCTCATTTCTCCTCCTCCAGATAATTATTATACTCATAAATCAGCGCATTGTAGAACATGTTCGCAATCAGTCGGGCACCTTTTGACGAGAAATGCACATAGTCAGGTCTTGCTAACGAAGGCTCAGCATTTACCCACGACGGCATACTGTTGTGTCCCCCCATTGCCTTGTACATGTCCCAGTAAACGCAGCCATTATCCATAGCTACTTTTTTGAGTGTTCGCACCACATCAGGAAGATGGTCGTAAGTCACATATTTATCCTTTACTTTGGTGGACATATCACTGGGTCCAATTACAATTATTGCAACATCCGGGCACATTTGCCGGATTCGTTTTATCTGGCTTGAGAATAAGCGTCCGTAACGCCTGATTGCTGCATTGTCCTGAATATATGGCATCACATTTCCACCAAACTGAAGGATGAAAAGTGCAGGATTCAGGTCCTCATACATTTTCAGACTGTGTTCAAAATTCGCTTTGGTAAAAATGGTTCCGGAGCTCCCGCGCAGGGCAATATTATCCATGATGATACCTTTTTGCGAAGCCAGTTCAATTCCATAAATATCCGGGCTATCGTATCCTGAAAACCCAAAAGTAACACTGTTGGTTGAGTCAGGTAACGTGCACTCTACAGTCCCGTAATCCAGGTTTGCTTTTAAGGTATCTGTCGAAATGGTATCATCACGGGCAAGAATATTAAGTAGAACAGGTGATCTGGAATTCCCGTAAAATAAACGAAGCTGTTCGTATTCGCGTGTACGACGGAAGGAAATATCCGTTTGTGAAATGGTCAATTCAGCCTGATACAGAACTGAATCGCGGAAAGGAAGTGAATCTGGCACCGGCGGAGCAAAACGCGAAAAGGCCCCCATCACACCATAGCGGTCATGTGTTATGGTTGAATCCACTTTCCCGTAAATGGGGAAACGCTTCCAGTTATCACTGGCTTGCTGACGGGCACTGAATACATAATCGTAGGGTTGTACAGCCGGCCGAAGTCCAACTCCGGTTCCTCCAAACCTCACCTGTAATTTATTTCGTACAAAAGCTGTTATCCGGTCACCCTCAATCTGGCTGTCGCCGTAATGCATAATACGGGTGAGTGAATCGTGTTGCAGATGAAAAAAGAAACGGTCCAGGTTTTCACGCCCGGCCGCATTCATTTCAAGTTTACTGATCGACTGAACCAGCGAATCATAATCGGCACGGTGAACCACTTCCATTACCGTATCACCTTCATTGGTCTCCAGTTCAAAATCCACCAGGGAATCAATTTCAAATTGCTGATTGATGATACCACTGACATCTGCATATTCCACCTCGTTTTTTACCAGCAGGTCTTTCATGGTAGGCATGTGGAAAGTGAATGCTCCCACGGTCACCCCATCTTCAGGAGTGATCCACATGGCTCCTGCCAGCAAAACAAAGACGCCTAAAGTAAAAAGTAAGGTTTTTCTTGGCTTCATCGGCTTACATAAATCGTTAGTTTTTGTCCGATCTGTATTTTTCGGGCATCCGAAATACCGTTCCAGTAAAGAATGGCCTCTGGCGTTACTCCCTTATATTTTTGTGCAATCACATATGGTGATTCACCACTTTTTACAATGTGCTCAATTTTTTGCGCATTTTCAGGTATTGGGAACGAAACTGCAGCAGCCGGATTTTTTTGACCACTTTTAGTCAGCGGTTCGGGGTGAAGATTCCGGTAATAATCGGCATCTTCATCATCTACAAAAATATCCAGTTTTTGCCCGGCCTGAATTCTGCGCTCATTGGATATATTATTCCAATATTTCAAGTCTTCCACCTGCACATTGTAATCCTCTGCAATAAAACCCAGTACATCACCTGATTTCAAGGTATATTTTATCTTGGTCTTTCCTTCAATTTCCAGATCTTTTACTTTCTCTCCCACATACTGCCGCGTTGGTGCCGGCGGGTATTCTATTTTCTGAGCCATTACTTCAAACAGCGTGGAATCGTACTGCTGATACACTGAATTCTGCAGTAGTTGGAATTCTTCTTTTTTACCCTTCGGAAGATATAAATAATTGACACTCCCGGTTCCCGGAATAATAGAGTACAGATATTGCGGATTTATTTTCTGAAGCTCAGGAATAGAAATATCCAACACCGATGAAACCTGTTGAAAATGCATCTTACGTGCGATAGAAACAGTATCGTTAGCTACAGAAGTCAACATTTCACCGGGTTTATTTTCTGAAAGAAACACCGACATTGCCTGCCATAAAGCGATCGTTTCAGAAACAGATTGAGGAAGCAAAGAAATAATATCATAATTCCCCGCATCTTCCGGGGTTTCAGCCATTGCATTTCTAATAATTGTCGGTCCGGTCAGAAAGGCGAGAATCGCTTTTTCATCAGACCCAAACAATTCTTTCATCTTTACGATCTCAGCAATTGCAGCAGAGGTGGAGCGTCCCAAATCAAATCGTTCATCTACCAGTCGGTTCAGATCCAATCTATTCAACACCGCCTGAAAATGAGTTAGCTGCCACAAACCGGCACGTTTTCCATCTCCCACCGACCTCACGTTCATACCGGATAAGGCAGGAATCAGAAAACTGATCTCTTCCGGAAGACCGGCTTTTCGCAAGCGCTCTCTAAAATCTTTCTCTATTCCGTAATAATGTACTATCAAATTTTGCTTCTCGACAAGCGGGAGGTCATTAATAAACCGATAAAAAGTATCAGCATTCGAAATCGGAATTTTGAATAAAACAGAATTATATGACTCGTACTTTTCAGTGAAATCAAAGGCAACAAAATTTTGTTCTGTTTCGCCAGGAAAGGCTAGGGTATTATTTTGATTATCCAGGGATAAAGTGGAAAGATCGTTCGATAGTTTTTGAAGAATTGGCGTCAGCGTACTGTCGGATTGTGCTCGCGAATTGCTTGTTAATAAAAGCAGCAAAGTGATATGTAACAGGCAAAATTTCAATTCGTTCAATGAGCTGTAAATTGGTTATAAATATGTTTTGTTTTCGAGTTGTCAAAAATATGAAATCCATTCAAAATGCAAGAATGTCTTTCCCATTTTTGTCATTTATATTCCGAATGTCATCACTTAAAAACGACAATACGAAAAAGTTGGAACATTTTCGTAAGTTTAAGGTAACCAATAATCGAACATGAATGAAGATTCTGTTAACAGGAGTAACAGGCTATGTGGGGAAACGGATTCTGCCGGTTCTGATCGAAAAAGGACATGAGGTTGTTTGTTGTGTCCGGGAAAAGCGCCGCCTGACTCTTCATCAGAAATTACTCGAAAAAGTATCCATAATCGAGATCGATTTCTTGCACGATTTACTTCCGGACGCCATTCCAGCCGATATCGACGCGGCTTATTATCTGATTCATTCAATGACCACTTCACAGGCCAAGTTTGATGAACTGGAAACCAGAGCAGCACAAAATTTCAAAAAATACATCGAATCAACTGCGGCAAC
>DAOPJR010000102.1:4801-9121 GCA_035399765.1 Draconibacterium sp.
GGATTGGAGGAGAAAAAGGATATTATTATGCTGACTGGCTTTGGAAGTTGCGCGGTTATTTCGATATGCTGGTTGGTGGAGTTGGTTTAGGACGGGGACGAAAGCTACCGGAAGAAATTACCACTGGTGAAGCGCTTGATTTTTGGCGTGTTTTGTATGCCAGCAGGGAGAAAAAGCGCTTGTTGCTGTTTGCAGAAATGAAACTTCCCGGTGAAGCCTGGCTCGAATTCAGTATTGATGAAAATAACGTACTGCATCAAACAGCTACTTTCCGCCCAAGGGGAATCTGGGGACGTTTGTATTGGATTGCCACTTCTCCCTTTCACTTTTTTATTTTTAGCGGAATGATCCGCAATATTGCAAAAACCGAAAAATGAGCTAAAAATTATACCATCTTTCGTTTTCAACTCACAGGAAGATGTAAACACTTAGATATAGAAAAGGGACTGACGAAGTGTCAATCCCTTTATGTTCGTAATTTTTAAACTATGTTAAAATAAGAATATTGCATTTAAAGAAGCTGATTTGTTTCTGAAGTCTGTTTCATCCATAACTTTGCTGATTCCCATATCATAATTCAATGAAAACCCCAAAGCTTTGGTTTCCAATATTGGAAATTCAAAACCCAATTCAAAAGCCCAGCCGAAATCAAAATTATTGTAATTATCAAGGCTGGTTTTCACATCGCCGGTAATCTGATTAGCATCAAGCAAATACCCGCCGTAAGGTCCGGTAGCGAAAAACATGCGTTGTCCCTTTTTAAATCCGGCTTTTTCACTTGCAAAGAATTCGGCTTTTAATGGAAGAACCATATAATTTAACCGGTTGTAAGTATCTGCGTCGCTTTCCAAAAGATCGCATTGTGTACCTTTTTGCTGAAAATCAATACCGGAGCGTACTCCCAGCCAATCATTAAATTGGTAACGAGCTACCAACCCGCCGTTAAATCCTACCAGCAAATTATCGTTATCGAATAAGTTTCCGAGTTCGGATTGTGTTGAGGCATTGATACCTGCTTTCAATCCCCACTGGAAATTTTCCTGTGCCGAAACGCTTTGTATACCGGCAAATAAAACCAATAACACAAGCAAAGCTTTTGCCTGTTTTTTAATTACAGATAGTGTGTAATTTCTGTTTTTTCCGAGAGCCATACTTGTCTCTCGTTTTCTTTCTGAATTCATTGTTTAATTTTTTAAAGCGTTAATAAATTTGTTTTGATTTTGTATTTCAACGTATTAGTATTACTGACTTTTTTAGTCTTTTAGTCAGTTTTCTGTCAAAAAAATTTTAGGAACAAATCCCATAAAATAAAATGTTCATCATGTCTTCTATTTCTTTCATAAAAGCCTTGATGTCGGTTTCCATCAATGCACGTGCTTCCAGTCCTTTCATCGCTATTACGATGGTTCTGGCTGTTAATAGCGCTTTCAGGTTTTTGAATTCTTTCTTATCAACCCCCTCCTGAATAATTTGCGTGAGTGTTTCAGTTTCATTTTTTTCGTAAATGGTTCTTATTTTCTCTGCAAATTCAAGATTCGACAAAAACTCATCTTTCAATAGTTCATAGAAATTACCCAGCTTCCTAAAACCATTCATTCTTATGTATATATAAGCATACAATTTATCCTTTGCACTTGTTTTTTCCTGTACAGCAGCCAAAATCTCGGAACGCAATTGTGCAACTTCTTTTTCAACCACGGCTTTAAAAAGTTCCTCTTTACTTTCGAAATAGTAGTACATCGTGCTTTTGGTTTTGCCAGCCGCAAAAGCTATTTCCTCCATCGTGGTTTTTCTGAAACCAAATTTTTGGAACGTACTCTGTGCAATCGAAACAATATTATCTTTTACATTTTTCTTCATTGAATTTTTTCTGACTTTTTCGGTCCAAAAGTACTAATTTTTTTATTTAAGAATTAATCCGTGAAAAAAAAAATTCAATTTCTTAATATTTATTTTTTGCAAAACATCGTTTGTTAATTTTTTCTGAAATGCTTATTTCACAACACTTCTGTATTAAGAAACATTTTACTTTTGTACCGTTTAATGAATGAATATTCATTTATTTATTATTGAAATGGCAAGAATTACAGACATTACAAAAATTGAGCGGCTAAAACAATCAACCATGAAATTAGTGGTTGAAAAAGGTTTTGGTGGAGCATCGGCTTCGCTCATCGCAAAAGACGCAGGAGTGGCTGCCGGATATTTCTACATGCATTACAAGGGTAAAAAAGAAATGGTAAATGCACTTTTATCCGAAGTGTACCAGGAAATGTATGTAAAATTCGAAGAACTCAGCCAGCAGGGGTTAACCTTTACCGAAATCACCGAAAGCATGATAAGCAACTTTATTGCTATGGCAAATGCAAACCCGGTGAAAATAAAGTTTCTGTATGTGCTGACTCACGATTACAGTTTTGTAGTAGATCCGCAGATACGCGAAAACATTTTTCATCTGCTTATTCAACTGAAACAGCACGGTCACCAAACAGGTGAACTTGATAAAGAAATTAACGAAGAAGATTTGCAACAGATTCTGATTCTGAATATCCTTCAGGCAATTAATATGGTATTTAAAAAACAGAAAAAACGAAATTCATTTAATCCCCGGGAAACGGAGCACCTGATATACCTTACCGGAAAACTTTTAAGATAAAACAAGCCATGCAAACAAGAAAAAAACTAATTACTGCCCTGTTTATATTTTTCCTGGCTCCCCTACTTGCAGGGGCGCAGGAAAACAAACAGGCGCTTACCATTGAAGATGCCTTCAATGTGGCTAAACAGCAGAATCCTTCCATCCAACGCGGGCTACAGCAAATAAAACAAAAAGAGTATGAATCGGCGGGAAAGACCGGGCTCAGGTTTCCCCAGGTTTCTTTGAGTGCAAAAGCAGTTTCAATGTCAGACAATATTGATCTCGACCTTACCCCTGTCCGCGATGCAATTACCCCGCTTTACACCACACTCGGAAATTACGGTGTATTCTCGGGCGTTCCAAACCCCGATCCAAACACGAACTCAGTAATGCCGGTGCTACCCGATAATTTGAGCACACAAGCGGTACGACAGAAACTGTTGGAAGGTGGTGAAGAAATTGCTAATGCTAACTGGGTAGAAACGATTCAAGATAAAAATTTTGCAACCGTAAGCGCCGACTTTTTATGGCCTGTTTTTACCGGGGGAAAAATCAACAGCGCCAACAAAGCAGCAAAAGTTGAAATAAAAATCAGCGAAGAAGAACTCAGAAATACCGAAGGAGAACTACTTTCTGAAATCGTCACAAGATATTACGGCCTGACACTTGCAATGCAGATTGAAAAAGTAAGGGAGCAAATGTTCGAAGCCATGGATAAACATTATTCGGATGCCCAACAACTTTTTGAAAACGGTATAATTGCCAAGGTTGAACTGCTTCATGCACAGGTATCGAAAAACGAAGCTGAACGTGAACTGAAGAAAGCAAAACATGATATTGAGATTGTTCGTGCCGGACTCGATGCCAGCCTTTCCTACAACTCAGCAGTATCGGTTCAGCCAATAAGTCATCTTTTTATCAATACAGAACTGCCGCCAATATCATACTGGACAGACAACGCATTTTTATACAACCCACTTTTGAAACAAATTGAAAGTAAACAGGAATTGACAACTATTAAGAAAAAAGCTGACCAGGGAGATTATTTTCCAACTGTGGCAATGATGGGAACCTACAACCTGGCTGATAAAAATTACTCCCCCTACCTTCCCGACTGGCTTGTCGGAGTAGGAGTAAAATGGACTGTTTTTGACGGATTGGACAGGAAAAATAAAATTAAAGCCGATGAAGCAATGAGGTCACAGGTCGGTTATGCAAAAGAAAAAGCCCACGCCGATTTAAGAGCTTTCATTATAAAATTATCGGAAGAATTGGAGGGCCAAAAGGAACAAAAAACCGAGCTCGACAGTACGCTTGAACTGGCAACCGAATATGCTGCAAGCACAGAAAAAGCATTTAACGAAGGATTAGCAAACTCAACCTCTGTTGTTGAAGCCCATTCAAAAGTTGCGCAGGTTAAAGCCCTCAGGTTAAAAGTGCTTTACGATTACGATGTTACACTTGCAAAGCTTTTCCAAACTGCGGGTATCCCGGGAGAATATTTCACTTACACATCCGGCAACAACACCGAATACGAAACAATTGAAGAATAATTCAAAAAATATCACCATGAGCAAAAAAACAATCATTACAGCAGTCATAATAATTGCAATAGCCACATTTATTGGATATACAATTGTTGTGGTTTCACAAAAACGCCCAACAATACTTCAGGGAGAAGT
>DAOPJR010000102.1:9221-11557 GCA_035399765.1 Draconibacterium sp.
GTTAAACGTGCCGATGCCGCCATTGAACAGGTTCAGGCATATCTTGATGAAACCACAATACATGCAGGAGCAGAAGGTGAAGTTTCAGGAATTAATGTGGAGGCCGGAGAACTGGTAAATACCGGATTCCCGGTGGTTACGCTTATTAACCTCGATGATGTTTGGGTTACACTTTATGTGCGCGAAGATTATCTCGATAAATTTAAAATGGGATCGGTTTTTAAAGCCAAAGTTCCGGGACTTGCAAACAACGAATACGAGTTTAAGGTAAATTATATCAGTCCGACCGGTGAGTTTGCACGCTGGAATGCCACAAAAACCTCGGGTGAATTTGATTTAAAATCGTTTGAAATTGAAGCCCGCCCGGTTTCAAAAGTCGAAGGTTTACGCCCCGGAATGTCGGTTATCTTAACTTTAAACGACTAAAAAATGCCCTGTTCAAAACATCCGTTATGGGCAGTACTTTGCCGTGAGGCAACCCGGATCAGGCATAATCCTGCGTATGGATTCCTGCTTTTCTTCGGGCCGCTTATCGGAATTTTGCTCATGTACTTTATCTTCAGGGAAAGTACTGTAAGAGAAATTCCTATCGGTATTGTTGATAAGGATAATTCAAGCCTCTCAGTAAAAATTACAAACGCAATTAATGCTTCACCCGATGTTAACATCGTTTTCCGAAGCCAGGATCTGTTTCAGGCAAAGGAAATGTTTGAAGAAGGTGAAATCAAGGCTATTGTAGTTATTCCAGAAGAAACAGAAAAACAAGTGTTTAACGGAACACAAACAGCTCTTCCGGTTTATATCAATGGCACAAACGTATTGCTGGCCGGGCTTATACAACGTTCGGTACTTACAACCATGCGTACTATTTCGGGCGGGGCACAACTAAAAAGGCTGATGATGGAAGGCAAAAACTACAACGATGCCTTGGTTCGGGTAATGCCGGTGAACATCCAAAAACATTTGCTTTTTAACCCGTTTACCAACTACACCTACTTTCTCAGTTCGGCCATGTTGTACATAATGCTTTTTCTTTTCGTCCTGCTTAGTTCGGTTTATACTTTGGGTAACGAACTTAAACGCGGAACCGGACCCGATTTACTGGATAAAAGCAACAACAGTGTTCGCCTTGCCATTGTAGGGAAACTTGCTCCGTACACTTTAATTTTTACCGGATTTGCCGTGTTCATTAACCTTTTGCTTTACAAAATTGAAGGAATGCCACTGAACGGTAATCTTGCTGCAATTATTGGCGGCCAGTTTGTTACCATTATCACGTACCAGCTTTTGGGAATAATTTTTATTGGCGCCACGATCAATCTGAGGCTGGCAATGTCGCTGGCAAGCGCCTATTCCATGATGGCCATTACTTTTAGCGGACTCACATTCCCGCTCGAAGGAATGCCCAAAGCAGCACAGATTTTTGCCACAATTTTTCCTTTTACCTGGTGGGAAAAGCTTTTTATATCGCAGTCGTTGCATGGCTCACCAATTAGTGATGCCTTAACTTATATCTGCTACATACTTATTTTCCAACTGGTTGCATTGGCATTTTTACCCTTGTACAAAAAGTACCTGGGTCACGAAAAATACTGGGGAAAATCGTAAAAGAACTGCTGCAGAACTTTCATTTCAGAGAACATGAAAAAAGAAAAAAATAAAATAAAATATCTTGAACTCACTGCCAATCATTTTATCAGTGAAATAAAAAGTATTGTTTCCGATTTTGGCGCCATGCTTATTCTTGTGGGCGCTGTGTTTATTTATCCGATTGTTTACTCTATCGGGTATTACAATGAAACACTGAAAGAAATCTCCATGGCAGTGGTTGACCAGGATCATTCAGAGATGAGCAGGAAATACATCAGGATGCTGGATGCTACGGAGGAGTTGGAAATCGATGAAAGCTGCAATAATCTTACTGAAGCAGAAAATCGGTTGAACCAGAATAAAATCAGCGGTGTAATCCTCATTCCGCACAACTTTCAGAAAGACATACTTTCAGGCGTACAAACTAATGTCGCGTTATATGCCGATGCCAGCTATTTTCTAAAGTACCGTAACGAATTTCTTTCAACTTCAACGGTGAATTCGTACTTCGGTGCAAATATCTCGATTGTTAAATATATGTACGAGGGAAAATCGTTTACCGAAGCAAAAACAGCTATCGACCCTGTTTCGGCACAAGTGCATGTTTTATACAACCCGGTTTCGGGTTACGGAAGTTTTATCATGCCCTCAATTATCCTCATCATTATTCAGCAAACACTGTTAATTGGAATCGGACTGATGGGAGGCTCGTTCTCTGAATCGAAAAAATCGCCGTTTATTCTTCC
>DAOPJR010000103.1:0-11235 GCA_035399765.1 Draconibacterium sp.
CTGCCACTTTTTCGCAGGCATCTGAAATTTCACCTAAAGATGCACGTTTTTTTGCAGCTTCAATAGAAAGTTCGAGCAGATTTCCTTTGCCGGTTTCAGCGGCTTTGATAATTGCTGTCAATGCTGCCTGAACTTCAGCCTCGTTCCGTTCAGCACGTAGTTTTTTCAATCTTTCAATTTGAGACAGACGAACTGCGGTGTTATCAACTTCCAGAATATCAATAGGATCTTCTTTTTCCAGACGGTATTTGTTCAACCCAACAATGGTTTGTGTACCGCTGTCGATCTTACCCTGTGCACGTGCAGCTGCTTCTTCGATTCTCATTTTCGGAACACCGGTTTCGATGGCTTTTGCCATACCTCCGAGTTTTTCCACTTCTTCGATCAAAGCCCAGGCCTTTTGTGCCAGTTCATGAGTCAGGCTTTCCACATAGTAAGAACCGGCCCATGGATCGAGTGAACGACAAACTTCAGTTTCCTGTTGAATATACAACTGCGTGTTACGTGCAATACGAGCCGAAAAATCGGTTGGAAGTGCGATCGCTTCATCGAGTGCGTTGGTATGCAAACTCTGGGTGTGTCCCAGTGCAGCTGCCATTGCTTCAATAGCCGTACGACCAACATTGTTAAATGGATCCTGTTCTGTCAGTGACCAGCCCGATGTTTGTGAGTGTGTACGCAGTGCCATCGATTTTGGATTTTTCGGGTTGAACTGTTTCACCAGTTTTGCCCAGATCATGCGGGCTGCACGCATTTTCGCAATTTCCATAAAATGGTTCATGCCAATTGCCCAGAAGAACGACAACCGCGGAGCGAAAGCATCGATATCGAGGCCAGCTTTTACACCTGTGCGTAAGTAATCCAAACCATCGGCAAGTGTATAAGCCATTTCAATGTCGGCTGTAGCACCGGCTTCCTGCATGTGGTAACCCGAAATCGAGATCGAGTTAAACTTAGGCATGTTTTTCGACGTGAACTCGAAAATATCAGCAATGATCTTCATCGAGAATTCTGGTGGATAGATATAAGTGTTACGCACCATAAATTCTTTCAGAATATCGTTCTGAATGGTTCCTGAAAGCTGTTCCAGTGTTGCGCCTTGCTCCAGACCGGTTACGATGTAGAATGCCATCACCGGAAGCACCGCTCCGTTCATGGTCATCGATACCGACATTTTATCGAGCGGAATCTGGTCGAAAAGGATCTTCATGTCGAGGATAGAGTCGATTGCCACACCTGCTTTACCAACGTCGCCAATTACACGTGGATGATCCGAGTCGTATCCGCGGTGAGTGGCAAGGTCGAACGCAACCGACAACCCTTTTTGTCCTGCGGCCAGGTTTCTGCGGTAGAACGCATTTGATTCTTCTGCTGTTGAAAATCCTGCGTACTGACGAATGGTCCAGGGTTGCATCACGTACATGGTTGAATAAGGCCCACGCAAATACGGAGCAACGCCGGCAGCATAGTTCAGGTGTTCCATGCCTTCCAGGTCTTCCTTCGTATAAACCGGTTTCACCGGAATCTGCTCAGGAGTAATCCAGTCTTTTTTGATATTGTTTTTTGCAGCCCAGTCGCCCAAATCTTTTTGAGCAGCGGCTGCTTTTATGTTTATGTCTTTGAAATTCGGTTTCATTTTGACTTTATTTTTGATCCTGGATTCTTGATTCTAGATACTTGATTCTAGATACTTGACTCTAGATACTTGATACTTGATACTGGACATCCAGAATCGAGGATCTAAGATCCAGGATCAGTTGATTTAGATTCCCAGTTTACTTTGATATGCTTTCAGATCCTCCAGAATATTGCTTTTCACGTGAATGAAATTGGTAATTCCTTTTTCCTGAAGTTCGGCCATACAAGCCGGAGCTCCTGCAACTACCAAGATTTCATCATCCAACTGTTCGGCCACTTTTGGAGCAATTTCAGCATATTCATCATCAGAACTACAAACCACAACGATGTCGGCGCCGGCAGCTTTCGCAGCAGCCACACCTTCTTCGGCGGTCTTGAATCCATTGTTATCGATTACAGTAAAACCAGCCACGGCAAAAAAGTTACAGCTAAACTGAGCCCTTGCCTTACGGAATGCAAGGTTACCCATAGTCAGCATGAATGCAACCGGACGTTTCTCTTCGAGCGAGTACATATCAGTAGTATAACGCAGTGCTTCGAAAGCCTGTGAACCTCGATATGGTTTCAGCGTTTCTGCAACTGCGCCTTCTTCGGTCAAATCAACTGGTTCGAACAAAGAACCATCGAAGCCTGCTTTCAGTTTTTCAGTAAAATTCGGGAACTGATTAGTTCCTAAAATGTTTTCGCGACGTTGTGCATAACGTTTGTTGCGTTCAGCAGCCATCGCTTTAATTTCAGCCTGAATAAATCCTTCTTTAAAAGCAGCAATAAAACCACCTTTTTCCTGAACTGTCAGAAATAGTTTCCAAGCCTGATCTGCAACCGATTCGGTCAGACTTTCGATGTAGTACGAACCCGCCGATGGGTCGGCAATCTTATCAAGATGTGATTCCTCTTTCAGTAAGATTTGCTGGTTGCGGGCAATGCGCTCAGAGAATTCAGTCGTTTCTTCATAAACTGCATTGAAAGGAAGAACTGTTACCGAGTGTGCTCCACCTAAAATAGCCGACATGGCTTCAGTTTGAGTACGAAGCATGTTCACATACGGATCGTAAATCGATTTGTTAAACCGATTGGTTTCGCTATGAACAATCATTTTGGCTGAACATTTGCAGCCTGGTTCATAAGCTTCCACAATTTTCGACCACAACAAACGACCTGCACGCAATTTGGCAATTTCCATGAAATAGTTGTTTCCAACTCCCATGTTAAATTTAATTGCTTTTGCCGCATCGTCGATTGAAACTCCGGCTTCGGTAAGTTGAGTTAAATACTCAGCACCCTGTGCCAGCGAAAATGCCAGTTCCTGAACGATGGAAGATCCGCTGTTGGCAAAGAATTTCCCGTGAACAGCAATGGTACGGAAATTCGGAACTGCTTTTGCTTTTTCAACTACTGATTTCAGTTTTGAAACTGCATCGTCTTCAATTACACCTTTGAGAACAAAAGTTCCGATTGGATCGGTAGCAGTTGAAGCGACAACATTCTTGTTATCCCAACTACCAGCCGAAACGTAATCGACAAACAATTCAGCCAGATTGCAATCATCTGAAGGACAAACCAAGTTAACCTCAGCAGCTTCCAGACAAATGTCTTTCAGCAAAACGGCCAGGTTCTCTTTGGTTACCGAACAGCAATCGCTGAACAGAAAACCAAGTGATGTTACTCCCTTGCCAAGCACATTCAGTGCTTTTTTGTTTGCTTCTGCGAAATCAGTTACGAAAATGTTTTGACGGACTAACCAGTCGTTGCTGGTTTTATTGTTTCCCCGCACATATGGAAATTCACCCGGTAGATTTTCCAGGTACTCTTTTCCGACGAGGTTTTCCTGACGGTAATACGGACGCACGCCAAATCCTTCATAAGTCTTCCAAACCAGTGCGCGCTCGTAGTCTTTGCCTTTTAAATCGGCATTAATTTTTGCTTCCCACTCCTCTGTTGAAACAGGTTTAAAATCAGCGAAAAGCTTTACATCTTTTTCTGCCATGTTGAAAGTTGTTTTTTGAAAATCGTGCCGCAAAATTACAGCTTTTAGCTAATTGAGGGCGTTGATACCTACTGTTTTTGACGAATGTTAAGAAAAGAATCATCCACCATTAAATCATTTTTCTATCGTATTCTTAAAAATTTGCCGAATAGTATAAGAATTATTCATGCAATAAAAATATTTAACATTAATTAACATTTTCTAAAAACCCAATAAAACAAGCATTTCTATGATAATTTATATTATTTGTTTATCCATTCTAATATTTTAATTAAACATTTTTTGTTTATAATTGTCTCAATAAAAGTTAAACAAAAAAATAGTAACCAGTAAATTTTAAAAATGAAAACAATTAAATTCTTCAAGACACTCAAGTCAAAATTCAAAGTGATTCCTATGTTAATGATAGCGCTTGCTATCGGTTTTACCTCGTGCAACAACGACGATGAGGACATGGTCGACCAGCCTTCGAACACCATCGCAGATATTGCAGTATCAAATCCTAGTTTTTCAATATTGGTAGACGCTCTTAGCAAAGCAGGTTTGGTTGATGCCGTAGCTGATAAAAGTGCTGAATTGACCGTATTTGCTCCCACAAACGATGCATTTGCTGCCTTGCTTAACGATTTGGGATTGAACTCGCTGGACGATGTGCCGGTAGAAACCTTAAAGAATATTCTACTCTATCATGTGGTTTCGGGTAAGGCAATATCTACCAATCTAAGTAATGGGTATATTTCTACTCTTGCCACTTCAAATGGAAATAGTCTTTCGATGTATGTGAATGTCGATAACGGCGTTAGTTTGAACATGAATGCCAAAGTTACTACTGCTGACATTGGAGCTGACAATGGCGTAATTCATGTGGTTGATAAAGTAATCCTTCCTCCGAATGTGGTAAATATTGCAATCGATAACACAAATTTCAGCATTCTGGTTAGTGCCGTTGCGAAAGCCGGTTTAGTAGATGCGTTAAGTGCCGACGGTCCGTTTACCATATTTGCGCCAACAAACGCTGCTTTCGAAGACCTGTTTTCGGTGCTTGGTATAGCAGGAATCGATGATCTTACAGCCGAGCAACTCACTCCAATCCTTACTTATCATGTTGTCTTAGGAAATGTCCTTTCAAGCGATTTGAAAAGTGGAAATGTAGGAACACTGAATAGTTCAAGCAGTTTGGCTGTAGATGTAAGTTCGGGAGTGAAAATTAACAATAGCAATGTAATTGCGGCTGATATTCAGGGGACAAACGGAGTAGTACACGTAATTGATAAGGTGTTAATACCAGAGTAAAATCAGAAATTTTTTCATAAACAATTAAAAATAGAAACAAAATGAAAACAAAGTTTAGAATTATTGGAATTGCATTATTCCTCACAGTTGCAGTGCTAGGAGTAAATGCTACAGAATTAAAAAGCACAGTAGTAGTAGAACCGACAATTGAGCTGGAAAGCTGGATGACCGACTTCACATTATTTGAGATTGCCAACGGTAACGAGAGTGCAGGCACCGTAGTCGAAATAGCCGTTTCAAATCCCGATTTCTCAACTCTTGTTGAAGCTGTGACTAAAGCAGATCTTGCCGGTGCTTTAAGTGCCGATGGTCCGTTTACCGTATTTGCCCCAACCAACGAAGCATTTAATAAACTTTTCAAACAATTGGGTGTAAAGGGTATTCAGGATTTAAGTGCCGAACAACTCACTCCAATATTAACTTACCATGTAATTAGTGGAAAGGTAATGTCGGGCGATTTATCAAATACTTCAGTTGCTACCTTAAACGGAAAGAAAATCAAGATTGATTTATCTGAGGGAGTTCATATTAACGATAGCAACGTGATCAAAGCTGATATTCAGGGAACAAATGGAGTAGTGCATGTTATCGACAAAGTGCTTATTCCGGAATAGGAAATATGCCATGACAATTAAATAGAGGGATTCCGATTGGAATCCTTTTATTTTTAAGCTGATAGAAAAAAGAAATCTAAATTATTGCTTAAAAAACCACAATTTGCGTTTAACTTTGTAAACTCAACTTTGAACAAGAAATTTCATTTTCTATAAATCTGACGGGAAGAATGAAAGAAACAGAATATTCAATTAAAGATCTTGAAGTATTATCAGGGATAAAAATGCACACCATCCGAATTTGGGAAAAGCGGTATAATCTTCTTCAACCTGCACGAACCGATACCAATATCCGCACTTACGATGATAACAACCTGAAACGCCTGCTGAATATTTCATTACTCACCCGAAATGGATTCAAAATTTCAAAAGTGGCGAAGTGGAATGAAGAAACCATTCGTAAAACAGTTTTAGAAATAACCGAAAACAAAACATCCGACTCTGATTACATTGAGCGATTTATGATCCTGATGGTAGACCTTGACACTGCAGGAATGGAAAAGTTACTCAATGAAATTATTGCCCGATATAATTTTGAAGAAGCCTGTTTCCTTATTTTCTTCCAACTTTTCGAACGGGTTGGGCTTTACTGGCAGGTTGGCGCAGTATTCCCGGCACAGGAGCATTTTGTTACCAACCTTTTTCGACAGAAACTCATTGCAGCCACCGACAAATTAAATATTCCGGCCACTAACAAACCAGGTATACTCTTCTTTTTGCCCGAAAATGAACTTCATGAAATGAGTTTGCTCTTTTATTCGTTTTTAGCCAGAAAAAATGGATTTAACAGCTTTTATCTTGGGCAGTCGGTTCCGTTTAACGATCTGGTAAAGATCAGCTCACAAAAAGAGGTTGACTTTGTGTTTACTGCTTTTGTTAATTCAATTCTTAAAGAAGACCTTGAAGACTATCTCGTTCAATTAAAAGAAGTATTTCCAAAACAAAAAATCTTTATTACGGGCCACCAGGTTCAGGAACACTCCCCAAAACTTCCCAGAAATGTAAAAACGATTAAAGACTACCAAGAGTTTAAAAAATATTTAGGCTGATCCTTTCAAATTATCCATGGAGCATTTTCTCTTTTCCAAGATCAGAAACACTGAATTGTTAATTAATCTAAAAAGCCCTGGGGCTTTAGGTTCATCCATTTTTATTCAGGTGAATTTTCATAAATTGCAAATCGGAAATTGATGAACGAGATGGACAAACTGAGCTGGACAAACGAATTTTTCAAATCGAAGTTAGAGATACTACGAGGAACCGAAAAAATTGGAAGCATAAATTGGGACAGGGCTTTTGGTTCAAATGCACAGGCAATGATTAACGGCAGACTATTCACTTTAACACGTGAATATTTTCTTTCGAAACTTGAAATTTACGATTCGAACAGCCAGGCATTGCTTGGTACCATCATGATCAACTTTTTTAATACCCGAAGCGATGTACTGATCAACGGGAAACGTTTTGAACTTGAAATTAAAAATTTTTGGCAGTCGCGCTGGGCTTGGAAATTCAATGGAGACGAAATTATCTCCTACACTTCACACGAATTTATTACCAAAGACAAAGGCTCCATTGAACTCAATTCTCCGATCAACGATGAAGTTGAAATCCTGCTTCTGCTGGGTCTTTTTGTCCGGAACCAGTTTATTATTTTTATGTTGCTGATTTTACTGGTTTTGCTGGTGGTAATTATTTGATTAATCAGCTTTAAACCACACTTCCATCTCTCCTACTCCTCGATGACTCCAGGAATAATAAGGTACCATAACCAACCCACTTTCAGCGGTTAGTTTTACCACTCCCTGCAATTCATCAGGAACAAACTCACTTATAAACTTTTCATTAGCCACAATCGATCTTGTCAGAACACCATCAGGATTGTCAACCTGTTCAGCACAAAATACGATCGGTCCCCTCTCAACTGCAATTTTACCCTTTATTTCTTCCACCTTTTCATTCGGAATTACTTTACGGACCTCCATCGGCAGAATCAATTCGACCTGGTCATCCGCTTTCCATTTTCTGTTGATCGACACATAACCATTTTCAAGAGTAACCGGAACAGATTCATTGTTCACCAAGAGTTTAACTTCTGCCTGCTCTGTACCAATATAAGAATACAAATCGCTTGGTACAGGCTGGTTTTGCGCCCAGCCCGGAATTCGGATCTTCAAACCAAAGTCAACCGGTTTATCCGTCTTAATTTTGAACTGAACCGTTCCTTCCCACGGATAATTGGTTACCTGCGAAATACTAAATTGCTTGTTGTTGATATTGAAATCCGTGTTACTGGCTACAAATAAATTGGCATAAATCTCATCATTGGAAGTGGCATAAATGTAATTGGGAACTGCCGGGATAAACCGTGACAAATTGGAAGGACAGCAAGAACAGTCGAACCATGGTTTTCGTTCGGTTGCTCCCTGGTTAAACGCATCTTTCCCGTCAAACTCAAGAACGTTGGGATAGAAAAAAGTATTTCCTTCAAATGAGATTCCTGAAAGTAACCCATTGTAAAGCGTGCGTTCCATAACATCGATATATTTACTTTCCCCGCTCATCAGGAACATGCGTTGGTTCCAGAACACATTGGCAATGGCTGCACAGGTTTCGTTATAAGCCCGGTTGGGTAGTTCGTAGTTTTCACCAAAGGCTTCCCCGTCGTATTTGGCACCGATACCACCGGTAATATAGAATTTCTTACTTACCACATTCTCCCAAATTCGGTTGATCGCATCCACATATTCCTGATTACCCGTAAGTGCTGCTACATCGGCCATACCAGAATACATGTATGCTGCCCGAACCGAATGGCCAACTGCCTCGTCCTGCTCCACCACCGGTTTGTGATCCTGCCAGTAAGCACCGTTTTCCCACTGGCTTTCGCTACCGTAATCCCGAATGTCAGACTTCCCTCTTTCATCCAGGAAAAATTTTGCCAGGTTCAGGTAACGCTCATCACCAGTCGTCCGGTATAATTTCGACAATCCGATTTCTATTTCCTGATGACCCGGTGCATCGTGCCGTTTTTCAGGCCCATAAACCGAAAGAATGAGTTCTGCATTTTTCTTGGCAATGTCCAAAAAACTGGTTTTTCCCGTAGCATTGTAATGGGCCACGGCTGCTTCGTACATGTGACCTACGTTGTACAACTCATGACTGTGCATCCGCACCATTTCCCAGCGCTGTTTGCCTTCCCTGTCTGTCATCGCAGAATCCCCTTTTATCGTTCTGATAGTGTATAAATAACCATCATCCTCTTGTGCGGCAGCAATTTTCTCAATCAAATCATCGAGGTACTTGTCCAGTTCCGGATCGTAGTGTTGTTGAAGTGAATAAGCAGCACCTTCCATAATTTTATATACATCGGAGTCGTTGTAACGAATCCCTTCAAATGTACCTTCTTCCAATCCGCCTGCCACGGCAAAATTTTCGATGCGGTGCGTTTCTTCGCATTTCTGAAAACAATACGGAATTGTAACTTCTGTGTTGGTCGCTATTCGTTTACTCCAGAACTGATCCTGAATTTCCACATTTTGTGAAGAAACAGGCTGAATCGGGTAATCTTTTGGAGTTTCTTTTTGGCTGCAAGCACAAAAGAAAGGAAGGATTAAAAAAATAAGCAGGTTTTTCATTACAGTCGGTTTTTGTTTTGTTGAACTCAAACTTACGATTTTTCTGATGAAGGATTGCTAGGACAGATTTCTAAAAACAGATTCATATTTCAAAATAATTTCTATTTTGTTTGTCAATGTTCTATTATTTTTTACATTTGTCATGTAATTTTAACTTGACAAACCATGAAACTTTTACCACACTACTTTAAATGGATTGGTTTGATTATTTTCTTTGTTGGCTTAACTGTGAATTTTATTGACGAAGGAAGGAGAGGATTTATTGAAGGATATAATGATGCGATTGATGATCCGTCAGAAAGGATTGAGACAGAGTTTAATCCAGTCTTTCCTGATCAAGCAACACATTTATCGGATATTGCTTTACTCATCGGACTTTTAATTTACATCCTTGCTAAAAACAAGCAGGAAGATGAGTTTATACAAAAACTACGTTACGAGTCCGCTTTTCTAGTAATGGTAATATCACTCCTTATTGTTTTGATTATTTACCTATTCAATGAAAATTTCAAGATTGACCCGTCTACTTTCCTTTCACTTCAAATGATTGGATATCTGCTTGTTCGCATGTTTAAAAGAAAACTAATTCTACGGGTGGATAATGAAGAACAAAGTTAAATTCCATCGGGTGATGCTCGATAAAACGCAGGAAGAGTTGGCAAATGCCATTGGTGTTTCGCGACAAACGATTCACGCTATCGAGAAAAATAAGTTTGTTCCTTCGGTGCAAACAGCCATGCTGCTGGCTAAATATTTTAATCTTTCGGTAGAAGAAATTTTTGAACTGGAAGACTAAACAAAGTCTCAATACTCGCTACAATAATCTTAAAACCTAAAAGAAAATAAAACCGCTCCTGCGTACAGAAACGGTTTAAATATAATAGTGTAAGTTTTCTACCCGATTTAACTCGGCAAGAAACCTTACAGAAAAGCGCCAACGCTGTGTTGGCACTTATTTTTTAATCAAATTTTTTTCAAAACATATACTGTTTTCCATGTGAACGTATTGGCCGTAATTTGGAATCAGTTGATAGCCTTTCTTCTGATAAAGCCTGACTGCATCCGGTAAACGTTTTCCGGTTTCAAGGATACATTTTGAATAGCCAAGTTCCTGTGCCCAATTCTCCAACTCATCCAAAACCGACGAAGCAAAACCTTTACCGCGAAACTCTTCCCGGGTAAACATGCGTTTTACTTCCATGGTCTCAGAATTGAACTCCTTAATGGCTCCGCACGCCACAGGCAAATCACCGGAATAGGCTACAACCACGTGCTGAATGTTATCGATTTTATTGAACTGATTGTAGAAGTCATGTTCGCGGCCATCCATCACAGTCAGCAAATTATCCAGCATGGTAACCAGCTGAATAAAATCACCGTTTTTCGAATTGGTCCTGACCGTACGAATCATTTAGCTCAATTATTTTATTTCCGATCCGTTCTTCACCTTATCAACCGGAGAAACAAATTTCAATGAACCATCCACATCTTCTGCCATCAGAATCATTCCCTGCGATTCGATGCCTTTTAGTGTACGAGGCTCCAAATTCACTAAAATCGAAACCTGCCTTCCAACAACTTCTTCCGGTTTGTAATATTCGGCGATGCCGGAAACCACAGTGCGCTGATCAATTCCTGTATCGATTTTCAGTTTCATCAGTTTCTTTGTTTTAGGCACCAGTTCCGCTTCCAGAACAGTTCCGGTGCGGATATCCATCTTCATGAAATCGTCGAAAGAACAATTTTCTTTAGCAGGTTTGGCTTTGGCCCCTGCAGCTTCATTCGCTTTTTTTGTATCAAGCAGTTTCTGAACCTGTGCTTCAATGGTTGCGTCTTCAATTTTTTCGAAAAGTAATTCCGGTTTATTTACCTGGTGACCAACCGGTAATAATTCAGTGTTTCCAAAACTGTTCCAGTCCAGCTTTTCCAAATTCAGGAAACCACGAAGTTTCTCCATGCTGAACGGGAGGAAAGGTTCCAAACAAATGGTAAGGTTGGCTGTAATCTGCAAACAGATATTCATAACGGTTTTTACCCGTTCCGGATCCGTTTTTACAACCTTCCA
>DAOPJR010000104.1:0-3860 GCA_035399765.1 Draconibacterium sp.
ATTGCATTGCGGGGTTTGGTGGTACATCAACCGTAGATAAAAAATAATGAAAACAACTTTAAACACAAGGCAAATAAACTACCGGGGAATGATTGCTCCCTGTGGGATGAATTGTGGAATTTGTTTCGGGAATCTGAGAGAAAAGAAACCTTGCGCCGGTTGTTTTAAAAAGGATGATGAAAACAAACCCACACAATGCCGGAGTTGCAGCATTGCAAATTGTGAACTTCTGGAAAAAACAGAATCAGGATTTTGCTTTGATTGTGAAAAATATCCGTGTGTAAGATTAAAGAGATTAGATAAAAGATACCGCACAAAATATGGTATGAGCATGATAGACAATCTTGTATATATCAAAAATTTCGGATTGGAAATTTTTATACAAAACGAAGAAAAAAAGTGGACTTGCTCCATTTGCGGAGCAGGATTATGTGTTCATCGGGACTTTTGCTTAAATTGTAATACGGTAAGAATCAAAAATATACTGTAACATGAACGTGGCCGGGGTCACATCTAAAAATCGGAACAATGAATATTCGAAGACTATCAATCATATTTCAGGTCATCCTTTGGATAGCTACTTTTATTCTGACGCTGGCCTGGATATTTTGGCCCGATCCTCCCTTTCAGCCCGAACCATTGACTATGGCAATCGGATTGGTTGCAACGGCAACTACAACCCTTTTAAGCCGGTATGAAAATAAATTGAAAACCGAAGAATTTTGTATTGCAAATGCCCTGGCAGTTGGTTATGTGAATAATTTTATTGAACCCGTTCTGACTGAACTGATTAAAAAGAACAAATCACCCCTCTTTTATATTTATATTCCTGCGAAAATTTCTGATTTACACCCCAAAAATATCGACAGGTTAGTTTCAAAGCTGAAAGAATCCAACTTGACCAATAAAACGGTTTCAATCAAACTGGATGAAGGCCGGGGAGCCAGAGATGTAATGACCATATTCAACACAAACGGTGCCAACATCTATTTTGATTTTCCGAATACACTGTTAACACTGAGTCCCTTGATCGACTACAAACTCGAATCGAAAAAGAATAGCTTCAATAATCAGGAAAAAGATGAACTCGGAAGACTTTACATATCAAAATTTCAGCAAACAGTGGAAAACTTGCTCACCGATATAAATCTGTTTCCCAGATACGTACAATTCACCAATGCAATAGACAAAATTAACCTTGAATAAACTTTAGAATAGAAAAACGAGGCACTACATAACTTATTCTAAACAATTGGCTTTAGTAGTGTGCCAACCATTGAAATAATAGATACATGATGAATACAGAGTATCCACAAACTGAAATTGCCGAGAATATTGAGGGGCTTCAGTCAAGTAATGATAAAATAAGAGAACAGCATTTTAAAATTCTCTATCCGTTGAGCCTTTCCAATCCTGAATTGTTATATCCATACTGGGATATATTTATTGAAATGTTACATAAAGCAGAAGTATCGAATAAATATTACGCCATTCATTTGTTAGCCAGGTTAATTAAGGTTGATTTTGACAACCGGTTCAATGAAATATCCGATTACTGGTTTAATGAACTGCTGAATGATGAAAGTCCCGTTGTTTCTCTTCATATCGCTGAAAAATCTGGCATGATTGCATTGGCAAAACCTAAACTGGAAAAAGAAATTACTGCGCGGTTATTGAATATTGATGAAACAAGTAAATGTCGCCATATCGATTTGCAAAAAGCCTATGTACTTTCTGCATTCGACAGCTACTTTGAGCGTATATCTGACAAAAGAAAAGTAATCGAATTTATCCTGGATCAACAAAACAGCCCGAGTACCAAAACAAAGAAAAAGGCAAAAGAATTAGTCAGGAAGTATGATATAAAGTAAAAATACAATGGAATTTGGTCCTGACCAGAATGCAGGAATCAACCTGAAGTTTAACACATAAAAACAACAACAATGGCAACCATTTTAAAATCAGAAAACAGAGAATTTAAAGAACATCCGAACAGGATTGATCATTACCGCTTGTTTACGGATATGTCGAGAAGCAAAAAGGGAATCAATCCCGAGAACCTGAACTTTGATCTGAGACAATTAAATCCGGACGAATATTCAGCACCCTACCATTTTCACCGATATGCTGAAGAACTTTTTCTGATTCTTTCAGGCGCAGCTACCTTAAGAACTCCCGAAGGACTGGAAGTGGTAAAAACCGGTGATCTGATCTTTTTTGAAAAAGGAGAAACCGGGGCACATCAGTTATACAACCATACTTCTGAACCCTGTGTTTACCTCGATATACGAACTTATTTAGGTTACGATGTTGCTGAATATCCCGATTCAGATAAAATATTATTAGCTCCTAAATTTGAGATTTTTGAGAATAACTCGCAGGTAAGCTATTTTAAAGGAGAGGAAAATATTACAGAAAAGTGGGAACAGATTGAGAACAAAAAATAATAAAGATGAAAGAAGTTGAAAAAATTTCAGAAAACAGAAATTACACCGCAGTAAATATTGGGAGTCTGAACGACATAAAATCTTATTCTCTTATTCACGCCAAATTAAGAACGGAAATCAAAGGAAAGGTGTTTGTGAAAGCCCCAACCCAGGCAACCGGAACTGAAATATCTTTTACCACAATTCCTCCTAAATCAGAATTGGGATATTTCCACATGCATTATAAGGACGAAGAAACCTACATCATACTCAAAGGTGCAGGATATTACCAGGTAGATGAAGATTATTTCCCAATAAAAGAAGGAAGCGTGATCAGAGTTGCACCCGAGGGAGTGAGAAGTTTGTGCAATACCTCGGACGAAGACATGGTTTATATTTGTATACAGGCAAAAGAGAACTCATTGGAAGAATATACAACCGATGACGGGAAAAGAGTTGTTTACACACCAAAATGGAAAATATAAAGGAACAAAAACCCCTAAATGAAATTTAAAATTTAGAAAGACTATTTCAGAATCACTTAAAAAACAAAAACATGCAAACAATATTAGGATCGGGCGGAGCAATCGGCGTAGAGTTGGCAAAGGCACTTCCAAAATACACAGATAAAATCAGGCTGGTGAGCCGAAACCCTAAAAAAGTGAATCCGGGAGATGAACTGCTGGCTGCGGATTTGTTGCTGCCCGGCGAAGTAAAGAAAGCCATAAAAGGAAGTTCGGTAGTTTATGTAACAATCGGATTCCCTTACAATATCAAATTCTGGCAGGAGCACTGGCCTGTATTTATGCGTTCGGTAGTAGATACTTGCATCGAAGAAAAGTGTAAGCTTGTATTTTTCGATAACATTTACATGTACGATCCGGGAGAATTAAACGGAATGACCGAAGAAGCAAAAATTAACCCGGCAAGCAAAAAAGGAAAAGTACGTGCGCAGTTGGTAACGACGATCATGGATGAAGTGAAAAAAGGTTCGCTCACAGCCTTGATTGCCCGGGCTGCTGATTTTTACGGCCCCGGTATTGGTAGCACCAGCATGCTGAATGAAACTATTCTGAAGCCGCTGCACCAGGGTAAAAAAGCCAACGTTTTTGGTCCGGGTAACTTTAAACACTCGTTTACCTACACTCCTGATGCGGGGCTCGCCACGGCCATTCTCGGAAATACCGAAAGTGCCTACAATCAGGTGTGGCACCTTCCCACTGCCGGCAATCCGCTTACATTAAAAGAATGGGTACAAATGAGTGCTGAACTGATGAAAGTGAAAGGAGGATTCCGTCCGGTTTCGAAATTTATGCTCCGCGTAATGGGCTTGTTTATTCCCATCATGCGCGAATTCCCCGAAATGCTCTACCAATACGACCGCGACTATGTTTTTAATTCCGATAAATTTGAACGTGCATTCAACTTCACCCC
>DAOPJR010000104.1:3960-11210 GCA_035399765.1 Draconibacterium sp.
CTGGGAAAATCGTCCAACTACATGCGAAAAGTAAACCGAATTCTTAAACAGAATTACATCATTCTGAAAGAGCTGAATCCCGACGAAAAGGGAACTACTTTCCGCAGTATACTCGAAAAACAGGGCTTCCAGTTCGATTACCACACTCACATATACACTACGCGTACCGGAAGAGTGTATTATTTTGTGTACGATCAGGGATTTTCTGAGCTGGAAAACAACAAATTTGTACTGGTAAAAAAGGAAGACATTTTATGACAGATACCTATTATTTTGAAAAACTAAAACGTCTGCACTCTCTTGCCGAGATCGGGCTGGAGTATTCTGAAATCGATTACGACCGCGAACGATACCAGGAGATTAAAGATTTAAGCCTCGAAATGCTTGAAAGACTTACAAAAGTTCCTGTTGAACAGATCGTTCCGGTAATTGAAGAACGAAACGGTTACCGAACTCCCAAAGTGGATGTTCGCGCCGTGGTATTCAATGAGGAAGGTAAAATATTATTAATCCGTGAGATGGTAGACAATTGTTGGGCTTTACCTGGAGGATGGAGCGATATTTCATACAGCCCGTCGGAAGTGGCCGAGAAAGAGTGCGAAGAAGAAGCCGGATTAAAAGTAAAAGCAAAACGCCTGCTGGCCGTGATGGATAAACAGAAGCAAGGTATGCCGCCTCAGTTCGAATACATCTATAAGCTGTATATTCTTTGTGAAAAAATAAGTGATGCGATTTCGCCCGGAACGGAAACCACCGGCGTGGGATGGTTTAATGAGAATGAATTTCCTGAATTATCCTTACCGCGAGTAAATGAAAAGCAACTAAAAATGATGTTTGAATACTACCGTGGCGAACGTACCGAGGTTTATTTTGATTAAGATCTATTTTAATTTACAAAGCATCAGTACCGGGTTACCGTCCGAAGCTATTTTAGCTTGTAAGCGATCGAATCCTTTCACTTTTTTATTGGATATTTTATGTCCCGAAATTTTATACGCAGTAAGCGGAATAACCAGATCGTTTCCCGAGGTCAGGAATAATGGCCGATCCCAGATACCTCCGTCGATGTCGTTCACTCCCTGTCCGAAATAATGAAAAGTCCCATTGGCTTTATTTAAAATAAACGTTGATGAAACAGATCCTATCCAGTAAGTAAGATAAATTAATTGATTATTTTCCAGGTATTTCCGCACCATGACATAATTGGTTTCACGCAGATATTTCAATCCGTCCTTTTCTTCCATTCCCCTCATGTTTCTCACAATCCCGGCAAAAGTTGGAATCCCGTTACCTGTAAGTTTAGTTACATTCTCTGCATCATTAGCTGTATGTCTGTAGATAGAATCGCTTAATACAGAGAAATAACTCTGCGTTTTACTAAAGGTTTGTGAGTTGGCATACATAGTTCGCTGAACCTGAAGCGGAAGAACGTCCTCCTTCATACTTTCACGGGCTGCATCACCGGCTTCAACCAAAATACGGTCGGCCAGTTTTTCATTCAGAATATAAAAATGCCCTTCTTCAACTAAGAAACGACTTCCAATCGTTTGATTTCCGGTCACAAATTTCCGAATATATTTTCCATCTTTCGAAATAAGATGTACACCGTTTTTGGCAAGGACAGCATATCCTTTATCAAACGCAATAATATCTTCGGGCTCTATAATCTCCTTCATTTTTTCTCCGGCTAACTCTGCGATAAAATCGCCATGACGGTTAAATCGAATAAAACTCCTTTGTCCCGACATCCGGTGCTGAATGATCCAATCATCATCAATTTGTTTTACAGCCTCCACTTCTCCAAGAGAAATTCCAACCTGATCCAATTTCAGTTCCAAATAATCGACTGATTCTGCAAAACTTGAGATCGGTAATACATCGTTAGATTGCTGCAATATTATTTCTGATGGTGTAATCGTTACCGGAGATGGTTGGTTACATGAAGAGATAAAAAGTACCAGAATACCAAGTAAAAAATATATTTTATACATAAGCTGTTTCAAAAAGTAATCGAATGAATTTTGTGAAGTTTCAATAATCGTGCCCCAATTCAGGGATGCAAGTTACAGAAACAAGTTGCAAAGCATACAAAATGGATTAAAGATTGTTTGGAAAAATAAATAAAGGTCAACAAATTTGAAGTGGCACATGCAGGTGCAAGAAACAATAGAACACTAAATCAAAGTATTATGAAACAACCATGCATTTTTATTACTCTATTGAGTAGTTTTAATGCGTGGAGTAACATTTGAATTCTTTGAAAACTTAAAATTTTAATTCGATGAAAAAACTGATCTTACTTACCCTGATGCTGGCTCTAGTTGCCGGAAGTTTTAACGCTTCAGCAAAAGTTCGTAAAAAAGATGTAATTGGCGAATGGAAATATGAAGCGCCAACAGCTCCTTACGGTTTTGAAAAAGGAACCCTGGCTATTTCCGATAAAGATGGAGAGCTGGCAGGTAATCTGATTCTCCTCGATGGTTCAAGCATGAAGCTTGAAAGTGTTAAACTGGAAAAAGACATGCTCTCTTTTGCTATAAATGTACAAGGTGCATATGTAATGGGAAGTTTAAAAGTTGACGGAGATATTATGAGCGGGGTTGTCAACTCACCGGACGGTGACCTGAAGCTCACGGCACAAAAAACAAAGAAGAAATAGAAAAGGAAAGGCTCCGAAAAGGAGCCTTTTATTTGTTAATCGTTCAGTTTAATCACTTCACTTCCGGCCAGCAAAAATGCCCCGGCCCCGTATACTTCCCAACTTTCAGCATTGAAGTTTTTCTTTGGATCAGCACCAATCGGCTGACACCACCCTACTCTTCCGTCTTTCTGGATGAGTCCGTTTAAGGCAATCCAGGCTTTCTCTACAACCGGGAGATATGTTTCCCTGTCGAGGATCCCGTTATTGATTCCCCATGCGAGGGCGTAAGTATAAAATCCTGAACCACTGGCTTCACCTCCCGGATACGATTCAGGATCGAGCAAACTTGCCCGCCACAAACCGTCTTCCTGCTGCAGCTCAATTATACGGGCAGCCATTTCTTTATAATTCTGAAGATAAAAGTCCCGGTTTGGATAATCAGATGGTAATTCTGTTAAAGTACGTACCAGTCCTCCCATCACCCAGCCATTTCCTCGCGACCAGAATATCTTTTCGCCGTTAGCTTCTTTTTTAGGCTCAATATCAGGCTCGTTCCATTTATAACTCAAATCGCGTGCATATAAATGATTGTCTTTATCCCACAGCATGTCATATGTTTCTCTCCACAATTTATCTGTGATCTCCAGGTATTCATCCTGACCAAGTGTTACACCGAGTTTTACAAATGCGGGGGGAGCCATAAAAAGTGCATCGCACCACCACCAGGTAATTTTCTGAATCCCTTCAGGCTGAAAGGGTGTTTTCATAAACTTCACCATGGTTTCTGCAAAGGGTTCAACCATTTTCTTTTCATGTGAAACCCGGTACATGTCAATATAAGTCTGACAAATTACGTGATCGTCTGCATGTTTTAGTCTTGGGCCGGGTTTCCATTCATTGGCTTCTCCCATTTCAACAAGTGCATCCCAAATTTTTGGCGATTGGGTTGTCTCGTAAGCAGCAAAGACTCCGGCATAAAAAGCACCGTTTGTCCAGTCATATAATTGATGTTTCGGATGCTTTAATTGCCAATCCAGCGTTTTTTGCATCACCTTTTTAATCTGTTTATCAGCAAAAAGTTTTTGGGTATCTTTATTTCCTGCAGAAGTAACAAGTGCAATCAAAAGCAATATCACCAGACTTGAGAAGTTCTTTTTCATTGGTTCAAGATTTTTCACAAAAATATAGAACCAACCGGGTTGAACAAATCAGAATTGGCATTTTTAATAATTTCAGTTTAAATCTAATGTAAAATTATCGCGCTATATTTCAAATTATTGCCAGATAAAGAGCAATTACTCATTATTATAACTTATACTTGTGAAAAATAATTGAAATGATAAACAGACTTGGACATCACGGCCATCATGGTATTTACCAACCATCCGGTAGGCTGTAATTGTTTTGTCTGATTGATACGATATGATGAAAAGGCTTGCCGGAATTGGCAGGCCTTTTTTATTTTTAAGAAGAAATTTAAAACGATGGAAAACAAAATTAAGATTGCGATTCAGACAAAAGGCAGGTTGAATGAAGATTCGATGGCATTGATTAACGAAGCAGGTATCGGTTTGAGCCTGGGAAAAAGAACACTGGTTTCGGAAGCCAAAAATTTTCCGATGGATGCCTTGTTCCTGCGCGACGACGATATTCCGCAAACCGTGGCAGACGGGGTAGCTGATATTGGCATTGTTGGTGAAAACGAAATGATGGAGAAAGGCGAAAATGTGATTATTGCCAAACGACTGGGATTTAGCAAATGCCGCTTGTCTTTAGCCATCCCCAAATCGCTTGAATACACAGGACTATCATTTTTTAACGGGAAAAAAATTGCCACTTCCTACCCTGTTATTTTAAAGAAGTTTTTAAAAGAAAATAATATTGAAGCAGAAATTCATGTTATTACCGGATCGGTGGAAATTGCACCGGGAATTGGTCTGTCAGATGCTATTTTTGATATTGTAAGTTCAGGGTCGACACTGGTGAGCAACCGCTTAAAAGAAGTGGAGGTGGTAATGAAATCGGAAGCTGTCTTGATCTCAAATCCAAATCTTTCGCCCGAAAAACAGGAAATACTGAATGAACTGATCTTTCGTATAGAATCTGTGCAACGCGCCGAAGGGAAAAAATATATTTTACTGAATGTACCTAACGAAAAAATTGAAGAAATTACCAAGCTTCTTCCGGGAATGAAATCCCCTACCCTTGTTCCATTGGCAAAACCGGGTTGGAGTTCTATGCACTCGGTCATTTCAGAAGACGATTTCTGGGATGTAATTGGTAAACTTAAGAAAGCGGGAGCTGAAGGAATTCTGGTAGTTCCAATCGAAAAGATGATATTTTAGAAAGAAAGAAGAAAGAAGCACGAAGTTGGAAGTAAGAAGTTGAATAAACATTTGACATTTAACTTAAATAGAAAGTGACAACGCGACAATACATATTATTTGCCTTACCTGCCTTAATCTGGGGCTCTACATGGTTTGGCATCAAATTCCAGTTGGGAAATGTCGATCCATTGGTGTCGGTTTCTTACCGTTTTATCCTGGCAGGTTTACTACTTACCATTTTTTGTATGGTTAGCGGCAAACGTATGAAATTCAGTTTGCGTGAGCATTTTCTGATGGCTTTGCTTGGGCTAAGTCTGTTTGGAATCAATTACTGGTTTGTATATCAGGCAGAAACGATGCTCACCAGCGGTGTGGTTGCCGTGATTTTTTCACTGATCATTTTCTTCAATATCTTTTTTAATGCGATACTTTTAAAAGGGAAAGTGAAAATAGATGTGATTTTTGCGGCTATTCTGGGTGTGAGCGGAACTGCCCTTCTTTTTAAGAATGAATGGAACAATTTTAACCTGGCCGGAGGCGATTCGATTGTGTTCTTGCTGTGTCTCGGAGGTTTGGTTTTTGCTTCGCTCGGAAATATTTTGTCGGCGTATAAGCAGAAGAAAAACATCCCGGTTTTACAGGCCAATGCATTTGGAATGTTGTATGGAGGCATCTCCATGTTTTTGGTTGTACTGGTGCTGGGAAAACCCATTTCGATCGACACCAGTCTCTCCTACTCCGTTTCCCTGTTGTACCTCGCCTTATTCGGATCGATAGTAGCCTTTTCGAGTTACCTGAAATTACTAGGCGAAATTGGCCCCGACCGTTCGGTTTATGTTACTCTTATTTCTCCGGCTATCGCCTTACTGATATCCACTTTTTTCGAAAGTTACCGCTGGGATTTGTACGCCTTTATGGGTGTATTTCTCTTATTTTCAGGAAACTTACTGGCAGTTCGTTTAAAATCTAAAAAAGCAATCTCATGAAGACATATATTAACCCGGATAAAAATAGTTGGGCAGAATTGTTGAAACGCCCTTTGTTCGATGTTTCTGAACTGTACTCAAAAGTTCAGCAAATTCTGGATGAAATTCGTATAAAGGGGGACGTCGCCCTGCGTGATTTCACACAAAAATTTGATGGCGTTTCACTTGATAATTTTATGATGAGCGAAGATGAAATTACAGAAGCTGAAAATCAGGTAAGCAACAATTTGAAAGTCGCCATTGAACTGGCGCGAAAGAACATCGAAACCTTTCATGCAGCACAGAAACAAGACATTCGTAAAGTAGAAACCATGCCGGGTGTGGTTTGCTGGCAAAAAGCAGTACCTATTGAAAAAGTAGGACTTTACATTCCTGGTGGAACAGCTCCTCTGTTTAGTACAGTTCTGATGTTGGCGATTCCGGCACAAATTGCCGGTTGCAGGGAGATTATACTCTGTTCGCCACCAAATAAAGAGGGGAAAATCCATCCGGCAATTTTGTATGCAGCTAAAGTAGCAGGAGTTACACAAATTTTCAAATTAGGCGGTGTACAGGCTGTCGCTGCAATGGCTTACGGAACGCAGACAGTTCCGAAAACCGACAAGATTTTTGGTCCGGGAAACCAATTCGTTATGGCAGCCAAACAGTTGGTAAGTATGAACAATGTTTCTATCGACATGCCGGCCGGGCCGTCAGAAGTTTTGGTTGTTGCTGACCGTTCATCAAATCCGGCTTTTGTTGCCTCCGACCTGCTGTCACAAGCCGAGCACGGAGCCGACAGCCAGGTAGTTTTGGTAGCCGACACCTTGGAAACCATTGAAAAAGTATTGGAAGAAATTGAAAAACAGGTAGTGGAATTACCCCGAATGGCACTGGCATCAAAAGCCCTGAATAACAGTATTCTGATTGCAATTGAAGATCGGCAAACACAAATCGACCTGATTAATGAATACGCGCCGGAGCACTTGATAATCAGCACAAAAAATTACGAAACCTATGTGGATAAGATTATCAATGCAGGTTCTGTATTTTTAGGAGAACTGACACCCGAAAGTGCAGGTGATTATGCATCGGGAACCAATCACACCTTGCCAACAAACGGCTGGGCACGTTCCTACAGTGGAGTTAACCTTGACAGTTTCCTGAAGAAAATTACTTTCCAGGAAATCTCGGCTGAAGGTTTGAGAAACATTGGCCCTGCCATTGAACAGATGGCTGCTGCAGAAGAACTGCAAGCCCATAAAAATGCAGTAACTTTACGGTTACAAGCAATAGAAAACAATAGGAAACAGTAGA
>DAOPJR010000105.1:0-11095 GCA_035399765.1 Draconibacterium sp.
CTGATCACGATTGCAGGAGCTGCACTTGTTTTTACAGGCGCAATCTTAGTGGTTGGTATCCGAAAAAAGAAAAAAGCCGTTTGATTTACACTTCAATCTTCATTAGAATTGAAGTATAATAAAACTTTGATTAAACCCCGTATTGGTTTATTTGTTTACCTTGGAGAAAAACTTATTAAAATGATCAGATTTTGGCAATTGGCTTTTATTTCCGTAATTCTTTTCACCATATCCTGTACACCTGATCCAATTAATGTAACAACTGTTACAGGTGGGATCAATGCAAAAAAAATGGGAAAAACCTTATCTCACGAACATTTGCTGGTTGATTTTATTGGGGCTGATAGTATCAGTTACAATCGTTGGGACCGTGAAGAAGTTGCAAAAAAAGTGTTGCCATACCTGGAACAGATCAAAAATTTGGGCTACAAAACCTTTGTTGATGCCACGCCTGCTTACCTTGGCCGCGATCCGGAATTACTTAAAATGTTATCCGAAAAATCGGGGATCCAGATCCTTACAAATACCGGCTATTATTCGGCAAATGAAAAATTTGTACCTGAATTTGCATTTACTGAAAGTGCACAGGAACTTGCTGCCCGATGGATCGACGAAGTGAACAACGGAATTGAAGGGACAGACATTTATCCCGGATTCATCAAAATTGCTGTTAACTCTGGTCCTCTCACAGAGTTGAATAAAAAGATAGTAGAAGCAGCCTGTATTACTCATCGCGAAACCGGGTTAACAATCATGTCGCATACCGGACCTGCTTTGCCGGCTTTTCAGGAATTAGAGATTTTAAAAGAGAATGGTATACAGCCCTCCGCATTTATCTGGACTCACGCTCAAAACGAGAATGATAATAATAAACTACTTGAAGCGGCTAAAATGGGTGCATATGTTTCATTCGATAACTTTAAAGCTGCAGATACTACCCGTTATGTCGATTTTATCCTGTTCATGAAAAAACACGGGGTCCTTCATAAAGTACTTTTATCGCACGATGCCGGGTGGTATCAGCCGGGAGAACCGGATGATGGAAATTTCAGAGGATACACAGATTTGGATACCTATCTGGTACCTGCATTAGAAAAAGAAGGGATCGCTCAATTTGATCTTTTTATGCTCTTTTTCGATAATCCTGCCAATGCTTTTATGATCAGAAAACGCCTCATTCAGGAGTAATTTTCTCCCTGAATTATCGTACTGAAGCTGCTCAAATTAAAGATACCCAACTTAACATCAGAAACTTATATGTTTTATGAACATTTGTGAAACATATTTTCATTTATACGTATATACATGTAATTAAATCAACTAGATAGTACCGTCAAAACGCGTACACCTTTAGATTTTACTGACATGCAATACAGATCGAACAGTATTTTGGCCCACATCCCTCAAACTACTGATGGTATAAATATTTTAAAACAAGCTGTTTTCTTTTCGCGGGTACTTGGGATGAGAATTTTCCTTATGGATATAATCCGGGCAGGAACCCTTTTTTATTCCAGTCAGAAACTGAAAAAAAACCAGGAAAAGATTCAAAATGAGTTGAATAAATTTACCGAATTCATCAGGAATTCTCTTCAAAAGGAGATTCCTCGGGAAATCATTCCCCGTATTGGATGGGGTAAGATCGTCAATACTTTAATTGCTGAATCAGAACGGGGTGGCTATGAATTTGTGATGATCGATAAAAGCGAAAAAAAGAATGCGGAAGGGCTTACCCGCGCCGAGGTTGACAGGTATGTGAGCAAATCATATTGTCCGGTTCTCCTGATCGACAAGAATTATCCTGTAGACAAAATCGACAAAATTGTTATTCCAATTGATATTTCACAGCAAACAAAAAAACGTCTTTACTGGGCTACTTTTTTTGCGAAGAAATTCAATGCAAAGATTCAGATTGTTTCGGCACTTAACGTCGATATTAAAGAAACGAAAAGCCTGGCGCACAAAAATGCTGAAAATCTGAGAAGAATCCTTGAAGAAAGAGGCGTTAACTGTGAAGTTCAAATCTTAAAAGTACACAACAGAGAGATCCACTCTGCTATACTGGAATATATTGAGCAGGAGAACCCCGGGCTTATTATCATCAGAACGCACCAGGAAATTCGATTTTCGGGTAGAAAAATAGGAAAGTTTGTATCGGAAATTATACATGGATGCAAAATCCCGGTATTCACTGTGGGAGGAGTCACTCAAAACTTTGATATAAACGCAATTTAACAAAAAACCATCACCTACTACCATGACCGACAGAATTGAAGAAATTACACAAAAGATTTATAATGAAGGTGTTGTTAAAGCAAAAGAAGACGCCAGGATAATCATTTCAGAAGCCAAAACAAAAGCTGATGAAATTTTAAATGAAGCTAAGAAGCAGGCAGCAGAAATTGCTAAGAAAGCCCAAGATAACGCAGAAGAAATACAAAAGAAAACAGAGACAGAGCTGCAACTTTCCGCCCGACAGTTTATCAGCACCATTAAACAACAAATAACAGAATTAATCACCGCCAAACAAGTTGAAGATCAAGTAAGAGAAGCCTATGCAGATCAGGACTTTATTAAGAAAATAATTCTGATCACACTTCAGAACTGGAAACAAGATAGTGAGGAAGACCTCCGGATTCTTTTACCGGAGAAATACAAAAATGAGATCAACACATTTTTAGATTCCAGAGCACTTAAAGCGATGGACATGAGTGTAACAGTCGGATTTGATTCACAAATAGATTCCGGATTCAGAATAGGACCTGCAAATGGAGGTTATATTATCAGCTTCACCGATAAGGATTTTATAAATTATTTTAAACACTATACAAAAGACCGAACCCGAAAATTACTTTTCGGTTCAACCGAAGACAGTTAACTAACGGAATGTAGAAAAGAGTTGTGATAAGAACATAAAGATGCAGTAGTTACGCCGGGTTTATAATGTATTACATTTGAATTTCGGACATGTTCAAAAAAGAATATCATTGTTTGGTAGCTGGATTGCCCGATTTGTTTTTCAACGAAAACAAAACAAATACAGATAGTACAAATTTCAGCCAGCAGTTAAAAACAGAACTCGCTGTGTCCGATTTCGAACTGGTAAAACTGATTTATCTGGCATCTGACAATGAAAATCTGCTTAATCTTCTTCTCGATCATAAAAAACCATTCAATCATACGGGTAACTTCACCGAACAGTATTTGCAACAACAGCTTGCTCCTCAAGATTCACCAACTGAATTACCTGATTATATGCTGCAATTTCTTCAGTGGATGAAGCAAACAGAAAGAAAAGCGTTGACCCTGGATGCAGAAATTATTTTACAGCAATTTTATTACGAATACATTCTGCAAACGAAAAATGATTTTCTGCGAAACTGGTTCGTTTTTCAACTCAATCTGAAAAATATCCTGACAGCCATTAATTGTATCAGGTTCGATTACAACCTGGAAGATCAACTGATAAAAACCAATGAAAATCGAAACGTCTGGTCTTTATTGATTAGCAAGAAGTTAAAACCTGAATTATTTGAAGATGAAGTGCCCTATTACAAGGAAATTTTTAAAGTAACGGAGACCGATCTCAACTGGATAGAAAAGGAAAAAGCAATTGATAAATTAAAATGGGATTACCTCGATGAAAATACATTTTTCTACTATTTCACGATTGAGAAGATACTCAGTTTTGTCATCAAACTGAATATTATGGAAAGATGGATGAAACTGGATAAAAAAACCGGAGAAGAGTTACTGAACAAACTGGTAAACGAATTTAAAACAACTTATGAATTCCCCTTGGAATTCAGCTAGACAAAATAAATGTTTATGGGAACAAAAGGAAAAGTGGCCGGAATAATTTCGAACCTGGTGATGGTTAAGGTAGACGGCCCGGTTTCTCAAAACGAAATCTGCTATATCAACTTTGCCGGCATTAAATTAATGGCTGAGGTCATTCGTATTGGTGCCCTTCAGGTTTACATCCAGGTTTTCGAAAGCACCCGCGGGCTGAAAACAGGAACCGAAGTAGAATTCACAGGGCATTTGCTGGAAGTTATGCTCGGCCCCGGAATACTTTCAAAAAACTTTGACGGACTTCAAAACGACCTCAACAAAATGGAAGGTATCTTCCTAAAAAAAGGCGAATACACCCACCCTCTCGAACCTGACAAGCTCTGGGAGTTCACACCGATTGCAAAAAAAGGTGATGAGGTAGTTGCCGGATCGTGGCTTGGCGAAGTCACCGAAAACTGGATACCTCATAAAATTATGGTTCCCTTTAAAATGAACGGCAGATACAAAGTCAAAAAAATTAGTCCCCGGGGAACGTACAAAATTGAAGATACAATTGCCTGGCTTGAAGATGAAAAAGGAGAAGAATTCACTGTTTCTATGGTGCAGAAATGGCCGGTTAAAATTCCGATAAAAGCGTATCGGGAAAAACCAAGACCTTTCAATTTCATGGAAACGGGAATCCGTGTGATTGATTGCATCAATCCAATTGTTGAAGGTGGAACAGGTTTTATTCCCGGTCCTTTTGGAACCGGGAAAACCGTGTTACAACATGCCCTATCCAAACAAGCTGAAGCGGATATGATCATCGTTGCAGCCTGTGGTGAACGAGCCAACGAAGTGGTCGAACTTTTCTCTGAATTTCCGGAGCTCGATGATCCGCGGTCAGGCAGAAAATTGATGGAGCGCACCACAATTATTGCCAACACTTCGAACATGCCAGTTGCAGCGCGTGAGGCTTCAGTTTATACAGCCATGACCATTGCTGAATATTATCGTCTGATGGGACTAAAAATACTTCTGCTGGCTGATTCCACTTCACGATGGGCACAGGCACTTCGCGAAATGTCGAACCGCATGGAAGAACTTCCAGGGCCGGATGCGTTCCCAATGGATTTACCCGCTATTATTTCCAATTTTTATGCCCGCGCCGGTTTTGTTTACCTGAATAACGGGGAATCAGGGTCAGTTACTTTTATAGGAACTGTTTCTCCTGCCGGCGGCAACTTAAAAGAACCGGTAACCGAAGCCACTAAAAAGGCAGCACGCTGTTTTTATTCGCTTTCGCAGAATCGTGCCGACAGTAAACGCTATCCTGCTATTGATGCAGTTGACAGTTATTCAAAATATCTCGAATACCCTGAATTTATCGACTTTGTTTCAAAAACAGTTGCACCAAACTGGATCGATCAGATTCTGGAAATTAAAAACATCCTGATTCGCGGTCATGAAACCTATGAACAGATAAATATTTTGGGCGACGATGGCGTGCCGGTTGAGTACCACGTAATCTTCTGGAAATCGGAGGTTGTTGATTTTGTCATTTTGCAGCAGGATGCATTTGATAAGATTGATGCCTCAACACCGGTTCCCCGGCAAAAATATATGATGGATAAAGTACTATCTGTTTGTAATACGCAATTCTCTTTCAACAGTTTTGAAGAGGTTAACCCGTATTTCAAGAAGATTATTAACGTATTCAAACAAATGAATTATTCAGAATTTCATTCTCCGCAATTCAAAAAGTTTGAAGAAGAATTGGAAAGTATAATTAAAGAAAATAAGATTCCGGAAGAACAGCCGGTATAAGACTTTAAAGATGGAAACATTAGCCTTTCAGAAAATTCATACCAGGATCGATCAGATAACAAAAGCAACCTGCTCTTTACATGCTACCGGCGTTGGAAACGAAGAAATGGCGATGGTAAATGATCGTCTCGCGCAGGTTGTTAAAATTGAAGGAGACCTGGTAACCTTACAGGTTTTTTCAGGAACAGAAGGAATTCCAACCAACGCAGAAGTAGTTTTTCTGCGACATGCTCCTCAACTGATAGTAAGCGAAGAATTAAGCGGCAGATTTTTTAACGCATACGGGCACCCAATCGATGGTGGACCACAGGTAGATGGCAAGTTGGTGGAAATTGGAGGTCCTTCTGTAAACCCGGTGCGTAGGAAACAACCTTCTGAAGTAATTGCAACCGGGATAGCCGGGATCGACCTGAACAACACGATTGTAAGCGGACAAAAAATTCCTTTTTTTGCCGATCCTGATCAGCCATACAACCAGGTAATGGCCATGGTGGCACTTCGGGCCAAAGCGGATAAAATCATTCTTGGGGGAATGGGAATCACAAACGACGATTACCTCTTTTTTAAAAATGTATTCGAAAATGCCGGGGTAATCGACCGTATTATCAGTTTTGTGAACACTACTGAAGATCCCCCGATTGAACGATTACTGGTACCGGACATGGCACTGACCGCCGCAGAATATTTTGCAGTTGAAAAAAACCAAAGTGTACTGGTTCTTTTAACCGATATGACTTTGTATGCCGATGCTTTGAGTATTGTATCAAACCGTATGGACCAGATTCCTTCGAAAGACAGCATGCCCGGTTCGTTGTACAGCGATCTGGCAAAATTGTATGAAAAAGCGGTTCAATTTCCTGATGGGGGTTCAATAACAATCATTGCCGTAACAACGCTTTCCGGCGGCGATATCACCCATGCCATTCCCGATAACACCGGTTATATTACCGAAGGTCAGTTGTTCTTACGAAAAGATACAGATATCGGGAAAGTAATCGTAGACCCGTTTAGAAGCCTTTCGCGCCTGAGACAACTTGTAATCGGTAAAAAAACGAGAGAAGATCATCCGCAGGTAATGAATACCGCAGTAAGACTATATGCCGACGCTGCCAATGCAAGAACCAAAATTGAGAACGGTTTTGACCTGACAGATTACGATAAAAGAGCCATGAATTTTGCCCGGGAATATTCAAAAAAACTTCTTGCCATTGATGTAAATATTGAAATTGACACCATGATTGATACGGCATGGAAACTTTTCAACGAATATTTCTCGTACACAGAACTGGGAATTAGAGCCAATCTCATAGAGAAATATGGTAAGATAAATCAGAACTAAAAATTAATCGAGTCATGGAAAATCAACTGATCACATTATTACGGATTAAAACTCCACATTTAGGAAGTTTTGTGAAGGATAAACTGGAAGAAAACGGATTTGAAGTGTTCTTCACAAATGAAGGGTTAGAGCTAGGGGAAAAATATAACCCTGACGAAGTATTGTTGAAGGTCAAAGCAGGTCAGTCGGAAAAAGCGATCGCTACTCTACTACAGCTGCACAAAGACTATGATCTGGATGAAATAAGAGATACCGGACAAATTAAAGAAGGTAAAAAAATCCTGGTTCCGGTAAATATGAATGAATCTTCTTTCGATCTGTGCGAATACGCCATAGCACTGGCTAAAAAACAAAATGCTGAAGTTAAAGTACTGTATGTTTACCCCGATCCAACCTTTAGCCACATGGAAAAAAGCACAACCTCATGGGAAAAGATTGTAAACATGGAACTCAAGGAGGCTCACGACAAAGCTCAGCTAAAACTTATTGAATTCAGTACAAAACTAAAAGAGCGTACTCCAAAAGAATTGATAAATTCAGTAAAAGTTCACTACCGCATGTTGAAAGGAACCCCGGTAAATGTTATCCTTGAGTCGTGTAAAAGGTATAAACCTGATATTGTGGTGATGGGAACAAGACCAACCCATATGGAAGAAGTCGAATTAAATGGCAAAACTCTGGTTAAAGTAATTGAAAACACACAGTACCCTATTCTTGCGGTTCCTGAAAATGTAAAATTCAAAGGCAAAGAAAAACTGAATGTCATGTACGCTACCGATTTTTATGAATCAGACATTCATTCACTCAACAAATTGCTTGAAATACTCAAAACTTATGACAAACAAATTTACTGTGTTCACATTGCTACTCAAAATGATATAAAAGGTAAAGAAAAGGTCGATGAACTCAATCAGGTTCTTAAACGTGATTATCCTGATGTTGATGTCGTTTGCGTTTCGGCTGATAATGAAAGTGTAATGAGAGGACTCGATAATTTTATTACATCTCATAAAATCGATCTCATTTCTCTTTCCAAACTAAAACATTCGGCTTTTTACAGATTATTTCATACTGATCTGGTGCAAACAATGGTTACAACCGAAAAAGTACCAATGCTGATATTTCCTGTTTAACTTTAAAAGATGAACGTTGGCAATCAGATTTCAATATAACAAAACCGAACTTCAGCGCCTTAACAAACAACTAAACATGAGGCTCAAGGCACTTCCTACACTTAAAAACAAGGAATCTGCCTTGCGACTGGAAGTAAAAAAGGCTAAAGATAAAGTTGTTGAAGCCGAAAAAGAACTGGGTAAAAAAATTGCGTTAAACAACGAATCAGTGGAATTATGGAACGAGTTCCTCCCGGAGTTACTGACAATCATTAGCGTAAATACAGCAAGCATTAAAATTGCAGGAGTTTCGATACCTGTACTCAAAGATATCCAGTTTAACGTATTAAAATTTAGTGTTTTTGAACGTCCGAAATGGTTTCCTCATGGTATGGTTTTTCTAAAAGAAGTGGCAATGATTGTCACTCAACTTAATTTTTTAAAACGGAAAATGACTTTGCTTGATCATGCAAGAAGAAAAACAACCCAGAAAGTAAATCTCTACGAAAAGGTTCAAATACCCGACTATGAAGATGCCATCCGGAAAATCAAACGTTTTCTGGAGGATGAGGAAAACCTTTCTAAATCGGCCCAGAAGATTGTAAAAAAACGTCAGCAGAAATTAAAAGAAATGGCCGCATGATAGTTCCGATGTTCAAATATACCTTTCTGGTATTCCACCAGGAATACAACCAGTTTCTTAAAAACATTCAGGAACTTGGCGTATTACATGTTGTTAAGAAGGAAGTTGATTTTACTGAAGAGCTGAAAGACAAGTACACTGAAATTAATTTGTACGAAAAGGCAATTCAGGTATTGAAAAAAAGAGAAATCACCCGGCAAGATCAAGGTAAAGTTAGTATAGATAAGAATCTTCCCGAATCCATACTTCATTTAGAATCTGAAATTGGAATACTTGAAAACAAACTGGAAGAACTGAAAAATGCTCGTGAGAAAGCCAGTCTTTGGGGAAATTTTTCTCATGACTTAATAGAAAAATTAGAATCTGAAAATATCCGACTCGACTTCTTTATTTGCAACGTAAAAAAATTCCATGAACTGGAAGATTACGGGTTACCTGTTGTTTTGATCTCGGAACAAGGCACCCAAATTATTTTTGTATGGGTCCGGATAAAGGATGAACCTGCTGACCTGGATTTAGAGCGTGTTTATTTACCGGCTAATTCCGTTTCGGAACTGGAAAAACAAATAGCATCAGCAACAGCAAAAATTATAGCATTTAACAGAGATCTGGATGAATATGCAAAATCTTCTCTCTCACTCATGGAAGAAAGAAAATCGGCATTATTTAACACACTTGAATACGAAAAAGTAAAACTAAACACAGAAACGAACGCCGACAACAAGTTAATGCTTCTGAAAGGCTGGATACCGAAATCCAAATCAGCAGATTTTGATATTTATTTAGAAGAAAACAACATCCTGTTTGTTAAGGAGAAAGGATCTCCAAATGAAAAAATACCTGTGTTATTAAGGAATAACAGGTACAGCAGTTTATTCGAACCTATTGGCTCCATGTTTTCCTTACCAGATTATGCTGAGATTGATCTTACTGTATTTTTCGCACCGTTTTTTATGATGTTTTTTGGGTTTTGCTTGGGTGACGCCGGTTATGGTCTGTTATTCCTGTTAGGAGGAACAATTTATAAACCGTTTGCAAAAAAGGAACTTAAACCTTACCTGAGTCTTCTGCAATTCTTAGGACTTGGGACTATTGTTTTTGGAGTTTTATCAGGCACTTTCTTTGGTATCAATCTAATTGAATCAGATTTCTCTATTACGGAAAAATTCAAAAATCTATTCCTCGATCCAAACAAAATGTTTCAGCTTTCGCTGGTCCTTGGAGGCTTACAAATTATTTTTGGTCAGTTCTTAAAAGCAGCTAACCTCTCCAAACAATTTGGATTCCGTTATGCGTTATCTACTTACGGTTGGCTGATCATCATTCTGGGTAGCCTTTTATATATACTTCTTGTAAAAGTACATGTTATCGCACCGAACACTACAATTTTATATGCTATCCTTTCGGCAGGAGGCTTTTTTGTTCTGTTCTTCAGCGATCCGGAGATAAATATTTTTGCCCGTATCGGAAAAGGTATTTGGGATGTCTATTCCACCGTCACCGGAATTTTCGGAGATCTTTTGTCCTACATTAGGTTGTTTGCCCTGGGTTTGTCGAGCGCTATTCTTGGCTTTGTAATCAATGACATTGGCTTGCAGATTCTTGGCTCTTCCAAAATACTTGGCCCTGTTTTCTTTTTTATTTTTTTAATTCTTGGTCATACGCTGAATATACTCATCTCTTCGCTGGGATCATTTGTCCATCCCATGCGTCTGACCTTTGTAGAGTTTTATAAGAATGCCGGATTTAAGGGCGGAGGAGAAGCATATAAACCTTTTGCCAAATAATTACAAATGAAATTTAGAATGAAAAACATCAAAAATATATCATCATGACAACAGCAGTAATTTTAGCTTACATTGGTCTTGCAATTATGCTTATTTTCTCGGGAGTTGGAAGTGCAATAGGTGTTTCAAAAGGTGGAAATGCCACAGTAGGAGCGCTGAAGAAAAAACCGGATAAATTTGGTAGTTATTTGCTATTGAGCGCTTTGCCAGGCACGCAGGGACTTTATGGTTTTGCAGGCTTTTTTATCATCAATAACCAGGGAATTATTTCATCTGAAATGACCATGCTCCAAGGAGTTGCAATTATGGCAGCCGGCCTCACTCTTGGATTGGTTGGATTTTTCTCAGCGCTGAACCAGGGAGCAGTAACTTCAAACGGAATTGCAGGCATTGGCTCGGGTCACGATATTTTCGGGAAAACCATGGTACTGGCGGTATTTCCTGAATTATATGCCATCATTGCTTTTGCTGCTACTTTCCTGATTAGCATGAGTTTATAGTGGTATTTTACTTTCTCTGTGAATAGATTTCAACTAACAAAGATTGAAATCTGTAATTTTTCAGTAGTCAATCCAGACTGCAAAATCTTGATACATAAAACAAAAAAGCAGCC
>DAOPJR010000106.1:0-11068 GCA_035399765.1 Draconibacterium sp.
ACCTGAGCAAAAAGTTGTGGCATGAAATGCTGTTTTCAGGTCTTAAAAGTAAGGAAATTTACGTTCTTTACAGGTCGTGTATATCAATCAATCGAAGTTTTCACGAACCCATTCGGCAGCTTGTTCCATCAGCCAGTTCGGAGTAGAAGTTGCTCCACAAATCCCAACGGATTGTACTCCTTCGAACCAGGCAGGATCGATCTCGGCAATTTCAGAGATTTTATAGGAACGGGGATTCTCCTCTTTGCAAATGGTATAAAGGTATTTCCCGTTTGAACTTTTTTCACCGGCAATAAAAAGAATCAGATCGTATTCTTTGGCAAACTGTTTCAGGTTGGGCACCCGGTTCGAAACCTGCCGGCAAATGGTGTCTTTAATCATTACAGGAACACCAGGCTTCATTTTTGATCTTACGGTTTCCGCTATGTGATGAAAATCTTCTATCCTTTTCGTAGTTTGCGAGTAGAGCGCCACCGGTTTTCCAGTATCTATTTTCTGTAAATCTTCCACATTTTCTACAATTACAGCATTGCCACCGGTTTGTCCATCGAGTCCGATGATCTCGGCATGACCTTTTTTACCAAAAATCACCAATTGCCCCTGATTCGGGGCAACCATATCGTAAGAGCCTTTTACTTTCTCCTGCAAGGTAATAACCACCGGGCAGGTGGCATCGATGAGTTCGATATTGTTTTCACGGGCATATTCGTAGGTTGATGGAGGCTCGCCATGGGCACGGATCAAAACTTTACAATTTTTAAGTGTCTTGAACTCCTCATTCGAAATTGACTTCAATCCCATTTTTTCTAGTCGCTCTACTTCTTTTCCATTGTGAACGATGTCACCCAAACAATACAACTGCCCTTCCGTTTTTAGTTCGTTTTCTGCTGCCTTTATGGCATTGATCACACCAAAACAGAATCCTGATCTCTTATCTATTTCAACAATCATCCTTCAACAATCTCCTTTACTTTGTTCATCGCCCATTCAAGCTGTTCTTCGCGTGTCATGTGGCTGTTATCCAGCACCACTGCGTCCTCTGCTTTTTTTAAAGGACTTATTGTTCTTGATGAATCAATTTTATCGCGTCCTTCCACGTTTGCCAAAATTTCATCAAAACTCACATCGAGCCCTTTTTCTTTTAACTCATCAAACCGCCGCTGTGCCCTGATTTCGGGTGAAGCCGTCATAAAAATCTTGAGTTCAGCATCTGGGAAAACGACTGTTCCAATATCACGACCATCCATTACAATTCCTTTGTTTTTACCGTTTTCACGTTGCTGTTTCACCATTTCTTTGCGCACTTCAGCAATCGTACTGATCGGACTAACATTCTCCGAAACCTCCAGACGACGAATTTCTTCTTCCACATTTTCACCATTCAGAAAAGTCGTGTTCTTTCCCTGTTTTTTATCCCAGCGAAAACTTATTTTAATATCTTTCAATCCGTCGATCACTTTGTCAATGTTCGGTACTTTATCAACCATCCAGCCGTTTCGCAAGGCAACCAGAGTTACAACACGATACATTGCACCAGTATCAATATAGATATAACCAAGCCGCTGAGCCAATTGTTTAGCAACCGTACTCTTTCCACATGAAGAGTGCCCGTCAATAGCGATGATGATCTTTTTGTTCGTCATAGTATTTTCGTCAAACAAAGATGGGAATTATTTAAGATATTCTTGTCCTTTTCTAGAAATTGTCATTCAGATTAATGGCTAAAGAAAACAGATTGGAAGAACCTGCCAGATGAAAACGTGAGATTCCGTAATCGAGCCTGAAACGTTTAATTTTTACACCAAACCCGGCAGAAAATCCAACGGTAGAAGTTTTGTTGTCAAATTTCAATTCCTGTCGCATCTGGTAATTGTAGCCTGCGCGTAAAACAAAATTGTTCGATGGAGTTATTTCAACACCAAGAACCATGTGTCGCATAAACTGTTTTAAAAAACTTTCATCATAAGTGTAAATCGTTTCAGTGCTGAATTCAGTATCCTCTTTGGGTGCCGCCAGGTTCCAGTGATTAAGGTGTTGCAACGTGGCATACAAAACCGCAGGTGCATGTTTCAGCCGCTGACTCACTCCCACTTCGAGGTTAAAAGGAATCTTTTCGCGTTCGCCATTTTGATAGTAGGTGGTTATCTGAGTTCCCATATTTCTGGCGACTAAAGCTACAGTGGTAAAACCCGATTTGCTAATGAAATTTACGCCTGCATCGGCAGCAATACCAAACGAGCGATAACTTTCAAACGCAGAAAATATGGGTTTAAAAGTTACCCCGTAATTCAGCCGCTTGTATTGATTTGAATACATCATATAAAGGGCATATTCAGCAGCTTTGAAAGTAGCGCCAGTGAGTTCACCTGTTTCCAGGGCTTCCTGGAATTTACCGTAATTGATATAGTGCATTCCCAGTGCAAAATTCCCAATTCCTTCGTATGTTCGGGCATACGAGGCATATCCATAATTTACATCTGCCAGGTAATTCACATAATTCACCAGCACCCTGTTGCTCATGTCGCGGTGCAATAAAGATGGATTGTGAAATGGAAGATTGAGATCGCTGGAATCGGAAATGGCCACCTGCGTTCCGCCCAATGCCGCCACACGTGCGGAATTAGTCAGTTCCAGAAACTGGTAAGTATATTCACCGCCAATTTGTGCTTTGGCAGCAGAAACAATAAAACTGATCAGAATTAACAAGTAGAGCTTCCGCATCATCCGCGACAACATTTTTTGTAAAACGCCAAAGGTAGTTAAATAGTATAAAGTGAAGATTGTAATATCGTGAAATTGACAAACGAACCTGAAGGGAATTGTATAAATGATTTCCAATGTGTTTTTCGTAACTTTAATCATCCAAAAATTAACAGCCATGAATCATTCAACTTTTAATCGCAGGGATTTTGTTAAAACATCACTGGCTGGAACACTTGCATTAGCTGCGGGCATTTATCCGTTTACCAATCCGGCCATTGTAAGTGTTGTCAAAATCAGAGAAGGAAATGTTAAAAATGCCGTTGATTCTGCCATTCGACTGATTGGCGGAGTGGATGAAGTTTTGAAAGGGAAACAGCATATCCTGCTGAAACCAAACCTGGTTGGCCCCGACCCGGCATATACCACTAAGCCTGAAATTATTAAAGCTCTTGCTGAGCTTTTCAAAGATGCCGGGAAAGAGGTCTGTATCGGTGAAGGTTCGGCAGCCGCAGATGGATTCAATATTAAAAACAATGTTCAGTACCGAACAAAAAAATCTGAAATTCTGGATCCGATGCAACAATATGTTTTCGATAAACTGGGGTACTCTGCTTTAGCAAAAGATCTTGATATTCCTTTGATTAATCTCCACTCGGGAGATATGAAAGAACTGAAATTGGAGAATGGATTACTGTTCGATAAAATAACGGTTCATAAATCTGTTGCGGAAACTGATCTTTTGTGTTCAGTACCCATGATGAAAACTCACGTACTCGCAACTGTTACCCTCGGAATGAAAAACCTGATTGGTGTTTATCCAGGCAGTGTTTATTATTCGGTTCGATCTTTTTTACACGACAGAGCGGCAGAAAAAAATTCTCCCGGAATTGCCTATGAAATTGTGGATATGGTAAGAGCCAGTAAAATGGGATTAACTGTTGTTGATGCTTCCACAGCCATGGAAGGAAACGGTCCGTCGGATGGAGAACTCGTAAAAATGGATCTAATCATAGCCGGCACCAACCCACTGGCAACCGATATGGTGGCAGCCAGCATAATGGGTTTTGAGCCCGAAGAAATTCCAACTTTTGATTGGGCAATAAAAAGTGGAATGAAACCTTCATCTTTAGAAGATATCGAAGTAAGAGGTGAGACAATTTCCAGTGTTCAGCGAAAATTTAAACGACCCGATATTGTTCCCTGGAATGCCATTAATAAACTCTGGGGAGTTGAGGAGTTGTAAACTTATAACCTGATGGATTGAATTTCATTGTTTTACCACTCCTTTTTCTTCATCTCTTCAAAAATCTCATACACAACCGGGCAGGTTTCACAATTTTTGTGCGAAAGATTGAGTATTTGGTAAAAGCGTTTGCGATCAGTGTGCGGGTATTCACGACAGGCACGTGGCCGGCTTTCGTAAACCATACAATAATTATCGGGCATCAGAAACGGACAGGGATGTTCGCGGAAAATCATATCTCCATCCTCATCTACACAGGCATATTGATCCATAAATTCTGAAGGCTTTATCTTTAGATGTTTTGCCAGCCGTTCCACATCTTTATCGATCAGTCGCGGGCCGATTGTTTTGCAGCAATTGGCGCAATCCAAACAGCTAAATTGCGAAAAAGCATCGATGTGCAAATCGTGCACAAAATCATCGAGTAACCTCGGTTTTTTCTTTTTTAACTTCTTCAGAAAGACAACCGTTTCTGATCTTGTTTTATCGGCTAGAATTTTGAGTTCGTCCGGCGTTTTATACTCCACTTTTTTCATCTTCTTTCTGTAAACTGAGACTGAACACTGTCAACTGAATTTATCCCTTTCGCTGTGTGGTTACTTCAAGAATCTCTTCATGCGAACGACGTCTTTTCCTTCTGATCTGAGCCAGAAACAAACCGGCAACCACCACCACAATTCCTACGATTTGCTGAAATCCCAATTCATCTTTCAGAATAAAAAATGAAAGAATGGCTACGAAAACCGGAATCAGGTTAATAAAAGTATTCGAGCGGTTAACACCCAACTGCCGGATACTTTGCGTAAAAAAAACAAAACCCAGAGTTGAGGCAAACACTGCCAGAAATACAATTGCCCTGAAAGCCTGCGGATGAAAAGGTCTGGAAACAAAATCGCCAAATTCTACCGATAGCCAAATAGGTAAAAACAAAACCACGCCTATTATATTCTGCCAGGCAATAATTGTGAAAGTATTGTAACGGCCAACCAGGTTTCGTAAAACAATGGAATAAGAAATGGCTGAAAGTACTGCCATAAATTCGAGACCCACACCCAGCGGAGAAGCATCGAACTGTAACGATCCGTTCAGCACAACCAAGCCCACTCCTAAAAATGAAAAAAGCAGCCCGATTGCATTCATCCATTTAATTCTTTCGCGGTAAAAAAACCAGGCTGCGAGTGGAGAAAAAAGCGGAATGGTTGCCACAATCACAGCAGCAACGGTAGATGAAATGTAAATGAGCCCGTAACTTTCGCCAATAAAATACAAAAAAGGTTCAAAAAAGGCCATCAGTACAAAAAGCCACATATCCTTTTTTGCAGGCATTTCCAATCGTTTCATGAAAGTTGCTATTACAGAAATGAGCACGGCTGAAATGGCGAGCCTGAAAATAACCACGGTCAGCGGCCCATAACCCAGGTAGGCAATTTTGAACCATATAAACGAAAAGCTCCAAAAAAAAGCTGCGCCCAGAGCAGAACCAAATGCCAGAAAATCCTTGTTTCTCATTAGTTATTCTTGAAGCGCCAAAATTAATGATTAATGAAGGAAACCAATGTGTGAATGTGAATGAAAAGTTACATCTTTGTATATCCGACAAAAAAGTACGTAATAAACCTAATATCAATAATTATGAATTCAAAAAGAATCCGTTTAGCTAAGATGCTGGTTATTGCATCAATGATCGTTACTTCTGTTAGTATACTGTCCTGTCAGTCGAGAACAGGTTCGAAAACCAGTGAAAGTAAATCTGCAGTCGATGTCCAGGATAAATTTATTGGGCTCCAGTTGTGGTCGGTGAAAGACACCATTGCCGCAGATATGCCATTAACTGTTAAAGCAGTTGGTGATATGGGGTATGGTTTTGTGGAAGCCGCCGGATATGCCGATGGCAAATTCTATAATACAGATCCCGTTGAGTTTAAAAATATTTGTGAAGAAAGCGGGCTTGAATTCCTTGGATCACACACTGGCCAGGATGTTCCTGCAGAAGGTAAATGGGATGAAACCATGGCATGGTGGGATACCTGCATTGCTGCTCACAAAGCTGCTGGTGTAAAATGGATTGTTCAACCCTGGATGGGCGATTCAGGATACGAAACACTTGATGGATTAAAAAAATACTGCGAATATTTCAACGCTGTTGGTGAAAAGTGCAATGCTGCCGGCATTCGTTTCGGTTACCACAATCACGATAAGGAGTTCTCAACCGAACTGGATGGCAAACCGGTTTACAACTGGATGTTGGAATTTACCGATCCTGAAAAAGTGATGTTCGAATTGGATCTTTACTGGATTGCTTATGGTGGCGGAAATGCACTGGAATATTTCGAAAATTACCCGGGGCGCTTTTACCTTTGGCATATTAAAGACGAAAAGGAAGTCGGCGCCAGCGGAGAAATGGACTTTGCCGCTATTTTTGCTGAACGCGAAAAAGCCGGCGCAAAATACGGAATTGTTGAGGTAGAAGAATATAATTTTGAACCACTTGTGAGCTGTGAAAAGAGCCTTGAGTTTTTAGAGGCTCAGGATTATGTTGATTTATACAAAAACTGATAGATGAAAGCCGGAACTTAAAGTTCCGGCTTCTTTATTTTAATTCAGCTTTCCAAATTTAAAGGTCATCCCAAAACTAAATCCATCCAACACTTTACTGTCGGTCTGATAAAGTTCAATATTGGATGTGAAACGATAGCTTGCATATGCAGCTGCCCTGAACCAACGTGTCAAATTGAATTCCAACTCAGCAGATGGTTCAATCACGAAAAACACGTCGTTATCGTATTCTGTATTTGAATAATATGGATCGAAGTTCCAATCCCATCCATAACCATGATTATCCACCAAGGCAACTCCTCCAAGCCCGAAAAGCACCGGAAATGAAAGATGAACAGCTTTGCGTCCGCCAACAATTGGTTCAACAATCAAACCGCCATAACCACCTGCCAACATAAATTGCTGATCAGGATTGTCCTGAAAATAACTATGGTAATCGAGGTTGTTTACAAAGCCATAGCCACCAAGCCCAATCGCTAGTTTCTGATCGAATACAAAAGCGCCACGAGCCCCTGAAATCAATGCGTCACGTCCATCGATCTGGGAATAACCCATGGTGAACGCACCATACCAACCATTACTCCTATGCCCTGAAAAAAGCGTTTGCACCTGGTTGTTGTAATCGTCCTGTGCCTGCGCTATTTGCACGAGCATAACTACTGCTAATAAAATTCCTAATTTTTTCATTGTTTTAATGTTTTCTGTTGTTTGCCTCTGTAATTATTGTTTTCTAAGTTATTATTTTGGGTTAAGTATTTCAGATTAACCGGCTCAGAATCGATACTTTAAGGTAAATGCAATATCAAATAATTCGATCCTGAACATGCGGCGTCCAAAAATGTCGAAATAAGGTTTTGCTTCGATACCCAGCGAAATGGGGACTTCATAAAACATATATTCCAGCCCCAACAAAGCATCCATACCAGCCAGAAAAGCGTATCGGTCCTGGTACCAGGTTGAATTATCATTCGAATATCTTTGAAGCCATTTTTCGTATCCGGCATGTACTCCTGCGCCATAAAAGAACACCAGTCTGTCTGTCCGTCTAAACAGATCATATTGGTGAAATTCTTTCATCGCGTGTAACTGAATGCCATCACTACGACTCCCCAGCAAAAATTTATACGCGTTGGCATCATCTATATAATATCTGTATTCGATTCCGGCAGTTATACCTCCCCGAACACCGATGGCATTTTCGAAGGTTTGTGCCATTCCTAAAAATGGGGAAATGATAAAAAGCAGTATTAAAAACTTTTTCATAAGGTAGATGATTTAATAATTGCTGATTACTTTACCTGAACCGGAAATGCTGGTGTGAATGGTCGGGTTTCCTGAATAATACACGTTGCCGCTTCCTGAAATCCGGGATGACAGATTATCTGAAACCGAGATCCACATATTACCTGAGCCCGAAGTTAAGGTTTGGCAATTTTTTACCTGCAAATCACTCCCGTTTAAGTCTCCCGAACCACTTATAGTTAGACTTGCATTGTTTGCCAGACCAACCATATTAATTTTACCAGAGCCAGACAAAAGAACTTCAGCTAAATCAGTATCAAAATCTGCTTCTATTCTTCCTGATCCTGAAAGAACAAGCTCGAATTGATTGCTTTCAAAATAATCAGAGGTAATCGTTCCTGAACCGCTTTGTACTATTCCACTCAGTTGTGGAGTTGTAATGTAAATTTCCATCGGGATGACAGTCTTTACATCATGTACCCCCTGAATATCAATATGAAGTGTTCCGCCGGAGACATAGGTCTCGATATACTGCAGAAGATTTTCATCTGCTTTTACATCTACATTCGTTTCATCTCCGTTGTATATATAAACGCTGAAATCTCCGCTGGATTTTACTTTACTGAATGTGCTCACTGTTCTTGATTCGCTCGCCGGTATTCCATTACCCATCACTCGGGTGAAATCGATACAGCTGGTTGCTGACAGTAGCAAAAAAATGCCACCAAATAAAAAAGAGGTAATTGTTTTCATTACAAGTTGTTTTCTGTTTAATGTTATTGTTTCTATTAATTGTTTTCATCGCCTGAGGCTGGCTGTTTCCAGTGCAATGCTGTTTTCTGATTTTAATGACAAATGTTTTCCAAGAGGGTTGCACTGAATCAGAAAAAATGTAAAAAATTATCGCTCCCTAATGTTAATACTCCCCGAATCGGCAGTAATATTCAGCTTGGGCGCATCATTCGATTTCTTTCCGAAGTAACCTGTTTCCTTCACTGTCTTTTCATCTTCACTCACTTCTTTATCTTCTTCTTTCATCATTGAGCTCAATGAAAGTTCTGTTTTTGAATAGGTGAAATCATAGTTGAAATGCCCATCCCGATTAAAATTGAGACTTATATCAGTGTTTTTTGATTGAACCACAATTTCTCCAAAATCAGGTGCAGTTCTCTCAATTTCAAGGTCACCGTATTCCGTTCGTATGTTAATCCGGTCAGTAAGTTCACTAATTCTGAAGTTTGAAAAACTGCCTTCGGCATCTAATAAGTCCACTTGCCTAATCCTGAATTTATCGCGCCTTGAATTCAGATTCAAATCGTCTGCTTCCTGGATATCGAATTCCGTAGATCTACTGGTCACTCTTACCGTGCCAAGCTTTTTTACATATAACTGGCTGAAGTTACAATCCAGCCTTCCCTGTTCGATGGAATTGATTGTTGCATCGGCAAAATTCAAGGTAAGTTCGAGTGGCTTTGTAAAGCTGCCGGCTTTCAGGTTCCCGTTCGAAAGATCGATTCTGGCTTCTCCCAGGTAATCACCTATAAAAATATCTCCGAACTTGTTCTCTATTTTCAATGGGTTCGAATTAGGCATCCAAACCGTGTAATCGATCTGAATATTCCCGTCAGAACTTAATAATGTTTCCTTAAATTTCTGAATTTCTTTGGCGACACTGCTTTTGTTTTTATCCACCTCGGTAGAAAAAATCAGGTAATTTTGGCTGCTAGTAATTGTAAAGTCGATTCCTTTTAAAGCTTCTTCCAGTTTTGAAAGCTTCTTTTCCTCCACACTCATTTTTACTTCAACCCGTACCGAATCTATATCCCATGTTTTAATATCTATTTTACCATATTTATTGCCGATTTCAATTTGTGTTTCTTTGGAAACAGGAAAACTTTTTACCATCTCACGCGTTTCGCTAAATTGTGCATTTGCCAATAATGGCATCATACACGCAAGCAAAAACATATAACCGGTTAATCTTAGTTTATTCATTTATTTTCCCTTTCTAACACTTAATTTGCTCCAGAACATCATCACAAAGTTTCAGGCGGTAACGGTTGTTTTCTATCATCGCTTCAATTACACTTCGGTTCGAGATGTTGTCTTCCAGATCGGTTTTCAAAACTTTATACATGCTCTCCAATTCGTTTAAATCAGTTTCTACTTCATTTTTCAATTCCGGATTGGTATAGTAACATTTGCGAATTTCCTGCATTTTCTTATCCACCTGGCTCGAATAGTATTCTTCTGTTTCCATGAGTTCGAGCAACTCGGGATCTGCATTTTTTGCCATCCGGTTTGATGAAAACATCTCCGACTGCCAAATCACAGCAGTACCCATAGAGATAACAGCAAGTATCACGGCTGCACGATACATATACTTTCTAAAAGGCAATATCTTTTTCTGTGGTTCCTGATTTGCAATACGTTGCCAAAGTTCCGTCGATGGTTCCCTAAAATCGAAATCATCCCGATTTGCCTTCACAAACTCCTCTAACCTGTCCTTCTTCATGATCTCCGATTTAAATTTTATTTCTCTTGTTTTCTGTTTTCAAAATTTCTGCAACCCGGCGTTTTGCCCTCATATACTGGCTTTTCGAAGTAGATTCACTAATGTTTAATATCTCTGCAATCTCGCCATGGTCGTATCCTTCCAGCAAGTACAACGAAAATACCATCCTACTGCCATCCGGAAGTTGTTCCAGAGCGCGTGTTACATTTTGAACCGTATATTCCGATTCATAATCATCATTTTCATCTATAATCTTTTCTGAATAAATCTCATCACAATATGTCAGATCAACTTTTCGCCTGTTCATCTCATTAATACAGGTATTAACAACGATTCGCTTTAGCCAGGATCCAAAACTAGATTCGTAACGGAATGATTCCATTTTCATAAAAGCCTGTGTAAAAGCAACCTGTAACATATCTTCTGCTTCTTCACGATGATTCATCATCCGGTAGCTTATATTAAACATGGCTTTTGCGTACAATTGATAAAGCTGGTATCGCGCCACTTCGTTTCCCTGCTTGCAAGCTTCAATAATGTTTTTATGTATGTCCGCCTTGGTTCTCAATTGATCAGCTTTCAAATTTAAATGACAAGAAAATATTAAGACGGTTGCAAGAGGTGACAGGTTACACGTAATTTTTTTGAGGTGTTTGTGAAGAATTTTGTTTTTTATGCTTTTTAATCTGACGAATAAATAAAATATTTATATTTGCACCCGCAAATCAAATGGTGGATGTAGTTCAGTTGGTTAGAACGTCGGATTGTGGTTCCGAAGGTCGCCGGTTCGAATCCGGTCTTCCACCCCA
>DAOPJR010000107.1:0-10733 GCA_035399765.1 Draconibacterium sp.
TGCCGGTGTAGTTAAAGATTTTCATTTTCAATCGCTGCATGTTGGTGTAGAACCAATGCTTATTCTTCCTTTGTTAAGTACCCCTGATTATTTGATTTTGCGAATTGCTCCTGAAAATTTTACAGGCACTGTAGATAAAGTTAAGTCAACCTGGACCGGTTTATTCCCAACTCTTACCTGCGAAGTCGGCTTTTTTGATGAGGGAATTGAGTCGCTTTACAATTCTGAAGTTAAAATTTCAGGCTTGTTTAAATACTTCTCGTTCATAGCCATTTTTATTTCTTCAATTGGATTATTTGGACTGTCGCTGTTCGTTATTGAACGCAGGAAAAAAGAAATAGGTGTGAGAAAAGTTAACGGTGCTAAAATTGGAGAAGTAATGATTCTTCTAAATATTAACTTCATTAAATGGGTAACAATTGCTTTTGTGCTTGCCTGCCCGATTGCATGGTTTATTACAAAAAGCTGGCTTGAGAACTTTGCCTACAAAACCAGCCTTAGTTGGTGGGTTTTTGCACTTTCCGGACTCCTGGCTTTAGGAATTGCGATACTAACAGTAAGCTGGCAGAGTTTTAAAGCAGCAACCCGGAATCCTGTTGAAGCATTAAGATATGAGTGAGACCGAAATCCCGATTGTTCAGGGGCGAATTGTTCAAATATAAATAAGAAGATTTCCATAAATAGCTAAATCCAAATTTTAAAGTATTGTGTTAATAGTTTCCCCTATCATTGAAAATGCTTTTAAAATCCGGTTCTTGACTGTTCATATGAGATGAAATGCATTTCATCTATAAAATTCTGTCTAATAATATTCATCATCTAACTTTAAGATTATTAGGGAAAGTATTGAACAGAATAATATGAAAGCACTAAAAATCTTCTTTCGCAGATTAAAAAAAGACAGTCGGTTAAACCTACTGAATATTTCTTCAATGGCTATTGGGCTTGCTGCCGCGATAATTGTTCTGGGATATGTTTATCAGGAATTTAATTACGATGCTTACAATCCAAACTCAAAAAGGATTTACAGGATTTTAACTCAGAATAATAAAAATGAATTATCTGGCGCCGCAACCTACGGACCATTGGCACAGAGTCTTAAATCGAATTTTCCTGGTATAAAGGATGCAGCAAGAGTAAGTTTCTACTGGGGATATCTGGCACTTACTGCGGGTGATAATAAATTCAATGAAACCCGTACCATTTTTGCGGATCCCAATTTTTTCACTTTGTTTTCATTTCCTTTTGTAAGTGGCGATGCGGCAAATTGTTTGAGTTCTCCTAATACTATTGTCCTGTCGGAAAGTGCTGCCAGAAAATATTTTGGTGAAACAGATGCTATTGGAAAACAAATAAAGGTTGGAGAAGATAAACTATTTACGGTTGGTGGAGTTTACAAGGATTTTTCATCCAATTCCAATTTCCGGGGCGATATAATTCTTCCGCTCGAAATTATATCAAAAATCACCCAGGTTTGGATTGAACCCAGTTGGAATTATCCGTCAGATATCCATACTTTCATTTTGGCTGAAAACAATGTCGATGCTTCAGAGATGGGTGAGAAAATTGAAAATTACCTGTTTAGATATGTTCAGGAAGATCCTGAAAAGCTGGTACCGCAACCTTTAAAAAATATTCATACTGAAAATCAAACTGGATGGGAATCAGTGCCACAAGCAAACAAATACTACCTTTATATTTTAGTGGTTGTTGCCTTTGTAATCTTAACCATGTCGGCGGTAAATTTTCTGCTGTTGTACATTGGTATGGCTTCAAGAAGAGCAATAAAAACAGGAATAAAAAAAGTATGCGGTGCTTCCCGGACCTCATTGTTTAGAGACCATTTGAGCGAAGTATTGTCTTTTATTACATTAAGCATTCTGATTTCCTTGTTAATCGTTATTCTTTACAATTTTGTATTGGCAGCCAAAGTCTCCTTTCTTCCCTCAATAAAAGGTTTTGATGGCATGCTGTTATTAATTCTGTCGGGAGTAGTTATCGGATTTATTATTTTAACCTCTGTTTTTCCTGCCATTCTTGTTTCCCGCCAGAAATCACCTGTGATATACAAGGCTGATAAACAATCGTTACAAAAACAACCACGCATTATTAATATCCTGGTAACCGCGCAGTTTGCCGTTAGTGTGGCGCTTATCGCTGTTTCCACTTTGTTTTACAAACAAATTGATTTTCTTGAAAAACACAATCCAGGTTTTGCCAGAGTAGAACTGATAACTATCCCTCTAAACATGCATATTGGTCAGGGGATTTACAATGAAAATATGGATGTTTTTTGTGAAGAGGTAAAGAAACTGACAGGCGTAAAGAATATCACTTTTGCCTTTTCTTCTCCGTCTGATGTACAAACCTCTGCTGATAATTTTAGAGTTGATGGCATGCCGGCGGGAGAGACCGTAAACATGCAATGGAATTCGGTCTACTACGATTATTTCGAAACGCTTGGTGTAAATCTGGTTAAAGGGCGTGGTTTCAGCCGCGACTTTACAGGAGACATGGTTGATTACGATAATGGTAGAAAATGTGCTTATGTAATTAATCAGACAGCTGCAAAAGAAATGGGAATAGACGATCCTGTCGGGAAAACACTGCACGCATATGAGGAGGGTCCAATTGTTGGAATTGTTGAAGATTTCAATTTCAAGTCGTTGCACAGCAAAATTACGCCCATGTACTTCAATATAAACCCGGTTTATTTTAACGAAATTATTATTCGGACAAATTCCGGAGTGCCGGCAGTAACAGACCAAATAAAGTCAGTGTGGGATAAATTTGTACCTGAATATCCCTTCGAATTCAAATTTGTTGATGATCAACTTAACCAAATGTACGAATCCGAAAGTAAACTCACCACCAGTTTAAATGTTTTTGCCGGAATTGCCATTTTAATTGCCTGCATGGGATTGCTGGCTCTCACTATCTTATCGATGCAAAAACGCACCAAGGAAATCGGTATCCGAAAAGTAAACGGTGCCAAAGTATCCGAAATAGTAACCATGCTTAACAAAGACTTTGTAAAATGGGTGGTGGTTGCATTTCTTGTTGCAACTCCCGTTGCATACTATACGATGAATAAATGGCTGGAAAGTTTTGCTTATAAAACCAATATAAATTGGTGGATATTTGTCCTTGCCGGGTTGTTGGCACTGGGAATTGCTTTGTTGACGGTTTCATTCCAATCGTGGAAAGCCGCTACCAGAAACCCTGTTGAAGCGCTTCGATACGAGTAATGGGAGAGTGAATTAAATTAAACTAACCGTTTTTTCTGCCTGTTTCCAGTTTGGCAGTTACTTCGCGTATTACTCTGGAGTGAAGTTGTTCCTGATATTCTTCCATGAAATCTTCTACAGCTTGTTTATTTGTTTTGGAGAGTTCACGCAGAGCCCACGATAAGGCTTTTACTACCATGTCATCACGATCGGCAATTACTTTTTTACAAACCATTAGTGTTCTTTCCGGATCGCCGGTTCCACCTCTTGATTTAAGATTCAGAGGAACAGTACTAACTACAGCAACTCGTCTCAGCCAGCGATTTTCACTTTTCAGCCATTCCATTATTTGCTGGTTAGGTAATTTGCCTTCGCGCCAATGCCAGCCTGCTATCATTAAACTATAAGCATCAACCGAAGCCCAGTTGTCAAGAACACCTCCCAACTGAAGGATTTGATCGTAATCCAGGCTCTTCAAGGCTTTTTTATTTTTCCATAGTAACTCATACGCCAGTATCTGAGATTCGATTACTTTTTGCTGAACCAAACGAAGACATAAATTAATCCATTCTTCGGAGGTAAAATCGTATAAAATTTTAATCCATTTGTCCTCCACTGCTCTTAATTCTGCTGCACTAACATGCAAATGTTTCATTGAAGTGCGAAAACCCGGCACTCCCAAAGTGTTGTGTTTGATTGCTGAAACTTTTACAAGGTCTTCAAGAATCAAATTGGCTATTTCTGGAATGGTCATGGTTTGATTTCAACTTTGATAGTATAAAAATATAAAACATTAATGAGCTAATCAGAACGCATAAAATGATTCTTTAAGCCTTACTTGTATTCGTCGTTCTACACGAAATATGGCATTTGATTTGTTGTAACTAATTTATTAGTTATATTGTGTGATGTTTTAGTTGAATATATTCTTTTCTAAAAAATAAAACTCTGTACAAGCTTATTTACTAACAATCAAAGCCAAAACAATGAACTTTACCGATTTCAAAATTGCCTACCGAAATCTGCTCAAAAACAAGATTGAATCCCTGATTAGTATTCTTGGTTTGGGAATTGGTCTGGGGTGTATTATGATTCTGGGTGTTCTGTTTCTTCATGAATACTCGTTTGATAAATTTATTCCGGAATATAAAACAGCTTTTCGTGTGCAGGAGGGACCCCGATTGCAAATGCCATTTTTATTGGCGCCTTCAATAAAAAGCGAGATACCGGAAATAGAAGATTATTTTCGATACTATCAGGCGGGTAGAGCAGAGCTGAAAAACAGCCAGAACCGCATTGTGAGCGAAAATCTTTTTGCTTTTGCCGATGAAAATATGTTTGAACGCTTAGGCATGAAACTGAAATACGGAAAGGCAGCCGCTACGGTTTCTGAGGTAGCCATTTCTGAGAGTATGGCGCAAAAGTACTTTAATGCTGACCATGCTCTTGGTTCGCCGCTTCTTGTAAAATTGAAGGACAACTTTCTGACTTTAACCGTTTGTGGTATTTACAGGGATTTTCCAGGGAATTCATCACTTCATCCCGAATTTGTGGCCAACATAAAATTAACTCAGGAGGTACTTGGATTTTCCCGGCAGGTTATGTTGGGCGATTACGCAAGCGTTGAAAACGATTTGGATAACTGGGATAAATCTGACTTTTACACTTACGTATTTCTTAATCCAAAAGCCGACCCAAAAGTAGTAGGTGAAAAAATTAAAAATTTCATGCTGGCAAAAGATGCAGAGAAATATGCAGAGTCGGATTACAAACTCCAGGCTGTTGAAGATACTTACCTTCACTCGGCTGATTTGGTGGATTTATACTGCCGTCAGGGAAATTCAACTGAATTGAAATATTATGCCGGAATTGCACTTATTATTTTAGTGATTGCAATTGTTAATTACGTTTTCCTGACAAAGGCCGGAATAATGAGCCGGCTTACCGAAATAGGAACTAAAAAAGCTGTGGGTGCAGGAAATGGTACCATTCGAAAACAAGTGCTGCTGGAATCGAATATAACTTCATTACTGAGTATAGTTCCTGCTATAGTTATCATTATTGCCGGAGTTCCGTTTGTAAATTCCACACTTGGGAAAACTGTAGGTTCAGAGGTAATTGGAATGTGGCAAACCTGGGGTTTGTTGTTTGCGGTAGTCTTACTAACCGGAACTATTTCAGGACTCTTAATTGGTACCAGCATTTCCCGGACTTCAGCCATTAAACTATTATCAGGACAACTTAAAATCAGAAGAAAGAAATACAATCTGAACCATTCATTTTTGAGTTTTCATTTTGCTATTTTCATGGTATTGGTAGTAAGTATTCTAACTTTTAAGAAGCAAATTAACTTTGGTCTGAGTAATTTTACGGCCATCAATCCCCATAACATTATGGTTTGTGAACTCAATTCTCCTGAACTTCAGAAACAAATTAAGGTGTTGCAAAATGAACTGGAAAAAGACCCGAATGTGATCATGACCGCAGGTTCGTCTTTTATACCCCCGTTTAATAACTTTTTACCTATCAAATTACAAACCGGCGACGAAAGTATTCGATTCGACGGACTCATCATGGGGCAGGGAATGATCGAACTATTGGGAATGGAAATTATCGATGGCGAAAGTTTTGGCGAATATGATCCTGAGAACAGGGTGAATTTTGTATTGAATGAATCGGCAGCCCTGAAATACAATATTAAAGCAGGCGACCAGCTAAACGGTGCAAACATTCGCGGAATTGTTAAGGATTTCAGTGCCCATTCAATTCACTCGCTTATACAACCTATGGCAATTTTGCAACAGAACCCCGAGAAGATGCGGCTTTTAGCCATAAAAACAAACGGATTAAATGATAATGCGATTAAAACACGACTCGAAAATTTAATGGCCGAAATCTCTCCTGAATCCATTCCTGAAATTAAATATTTAACTGATCAGATTGGACAATTCTACAGTCGTGAACAGAATCAGGCAAAACTGATAACGGCTTTCTCGCTGCTGGCAGTTTCCCTGGCAGTAATGGGATTATTTGGAATTGTATTGATCACTATTTCAAGGCGAACCAAAGAAATTGGAATTCGGAAAGTAAACGGAGCCCGGGCAACCGAAGTGGTTGAAATGCTAAATAAAGATTTTCTGAAATGGGTGTTGGTAGCGTTTGCGATAGCCACGCCGGTTTCTTATTATGTGATGAATAAATGGCTGGGTAATTTTGCCTACAAAACCAGTTTAAGCTGGTGGATATTTATGTTTGCCGGAATACTTGCTCTGGGAATTGCCATGCTGACCGTTTCTTTTCAATCGTGGAGAGCAGCAACCAGAAATCCGGTTGAGGCACTGAGGTATGAATAAATGTTGGCAATATTTTTGTTGTACATAATTTTATGAAAACAGCAAATCATGCTGACCTAAAACCTTAACAATGAAAAGAATACTTCCATTCTGTTTGATTCTTTTTTTATTTATTTCCTGCCATCAAAATAAACTTAAGACTGATGAGAAGAAACTGGCTGAACAGATAAATGCAGAAGAAATGGATGAGTCGGAGACTCAGAATGACTCTGATATAAGTATCCGGGATTCTGCTTTTATGGGCATTCGGTTTCAGGAAGATAGGTTGGTTGATCCTAAAAATCCACCCCGGGTTATCGATATTGAAGGAAGCCTTGATAAGGTTGTGGACATTTCTCTGTCTGAAGTAGCTTCAAAAATCAGATACATTAGAATGGAAGCTGTACCTGATTCCACGCTTCCTCGAAATCTTGAGTACAAGTATTCTTTAATGGATAATTATATTGTTGCGACAAATTTGTACGGGATTCATCTTTATAATACGGAAGGCAAATTTATAAGAACAATCATTAAAAATGATTTAACAGGTATTACTTACGACGAAAAAACAAAGTTTATTTTAATTCGCGATGATCATACAAAAATAGGCGCTGGTACTTCTGTTTGGGAGCAGGGAGATAACTTATTTTATGAATACACGAATAGTATTACAGGTGAAGATTATATTATGCAATATGATTGTTCCCAAAATCAAACACTGACCAATCCAGGTTTTGATCCTGAAAATCCAAATAAACTAATTGGGTTAGGAAATATTTTCATCAAGTTGAGTAATAAGAATACGGCAAAACAAAAAGGTCGGGGAATGTGGGGTACTGATCCCGCTTCATTTTATGGCGAGATGAATATTTATTCTTTTGATAGCGGCACATATATTAAGAAGTTACATGGGCATGATATGATGGCGGCATTTAATTCTCGTGGAGATACTCTAACTACTTTTACTAAAATTGAAAGAGTGGATAATTATGCTAAGTCTGTTGCCCGGGGAACTGATTATGGCACTCAGTACGAGAAAAACGGAAATCTCTTTTTCAGGACAGATTTTAATGATACTGTTTTTCAGATTATTCCTCCCAACCGCTTATTGCCAAGGTATGTTCTGAATCTTGGAAAATACAAAACCAGTATGCTGGAAGGAATGGACCCTGGTATTAGTCTGGAAGGAAAAATTATCCCGATGGATTGGGCAGAAACCAATAATTATATCTTCCTTACTTTTTCAAAAGATAGTTACGATTGCCCAAGAAACAGAAAGGATAAAAGTGTAAAAATCTATCACGCTCTTTATTCAAAACAACAAGGTCAGTTATCGATAATAAAAAGTGATCCAACTGATTATACGCCGAACATCCTTAAAAACGACATTGACGGCGGATTCCCGGTATGGCCCCAAAACTATATGACTGGTAAAAACGGCGAAATCCTGGTATCTCTAAAAGGGAAAGAACTAAAGTCACATGTTTTAAGTTCCCGGTTTAAAAATTCTTCTGCTACATCCGACAAAAGAAATAAGCTTTTGGAATTTGCAAACTCGGTAAATATAGAAGACGACATTTTAATGATTGTTGAATAATTGAGAAATGAAATCACTTCTAAAAATTTTATCCCGAAAGCTCAAAGCAAGGCCCGTTTTCTCTTTTGTAACCATCTTTGGTTTTACGGTTGGAATTGCATCCAGTTTGTTGATTTATTTGTGGGTGTACAATGAATTGAGTTACGAGAAGTTTCATCAGGACTATCAACGCGTTTATCGTGTTCTTACACTTGCAAAGCAAGGCGATGAGATTGTGAAATCGGCAAGCAGCTATTCCCCACTTGCAAGTACATTGAAAAACGATTACCCGCAGGTTGAAACGGCGACCTATATTAGTTTTAATTCAGAAGACTCGCCGTTACAGATTTCAGATGACAGCGAAAAAATGGATGGCCGGGGATGTTGGCTTAACGATCACTTTTTTAATGTTTTCGAAGGATTTACTTTTAAAGAAGGTTCTTCCGAAACTGCGCTTTCCAATCCCTCTGGTATCATTCTGAATGCGGATATGGCGTATAAATTGTTTGGCGATAAACCCGCATTGGGTAAATCAATTATCATCAACAAATATTTTAGGGAGGAATTCACAGTTTCGGCGGTGATTGAGTTTCCTTCACAAAGTCATATCCGTTTTGATTATGCCATTTCAGAGAAAAACAGTCAGGTTGCAGCATTCACAAGAAGTTGGTCAAAAAGTAGTTATGTTCATGTATATTTTAAACTGAAGAAAGGCGCTGAAACTGATGGCGAATTTTTGACCCGGATTACGGACCACCTCAGCAGATATACCAGCTTTACTGATAAGCTGATGTTTCAGCCTATTGCTGATATTCATCTTTATTCCGATTACAATACCAGTTTGGATAAAAATATTGGAAGTTATATTTACGTTTGGATTTTCTCAGGACTGGCGCTTTTGATCGTTTTAATGGCTTCGTTGAATTTTTCTATTCTTTCGGTTGCCCGGGCTTCAGAACGTCTGACAGAAATTGGTGTAAAAAAAGTAAATGGGGCCAGTCGTTTCCAAATTGCCAGCCAGTTTTTAAACGAATCGCTGCTTCAAACGTTTTTCTCAATGGTTTTGGCCATACTTTTGGTTTGGCTTACGTTGCCATTATTTAACCATCTTTCGGGGCAACAACTTCATTTGCACTTGTCTCTCAAACTTCTGTTTAATTTAATGATCCTCACCCTTTTTGTAGGACTGGCAGCCGGAATCTATCCTGCCTGGTATCTGTCGTCGTTAACACCAGCCGGAATTATTAAAGATAAATCGCCGGTAGGTTCGGGAGCCAGAATGATAAGATTGCTGCCGTTTGTACAGTTTGTAATTGCCATATTTTTTGTGGTAACTACCACTGTCTTTATCAAGCAAATGAATTACATCCGGAATAAGGATTTAGGTTTTAATGATAAAAATATTGTTGTCGTTCCAACGGGTTTGTGGTACGATAACCGGGCATTTAAAGATGAATTGCTAAAAAATCCCAACATTCTGAGTGTATCGTCAAGTGTTTATGCGCCGGTTGATTTTGGCTGGAAAACAAATATTCCGTTTTCGCGTGGTAATGGCAGCGACAGTTTGCAGGCATCCATGTTTTGGGCTGATGAGGATTTTGCTGCAACATACAATATAGAAGTTGTGAAAGGGCGGTTTTTGCAAATGAATTATAACGATTACTGGAAAGAATTAAAAGGAAAGGGAAAAATGGATGATAAAACCCGGATCTCTCTGCCGGTTGTTATTAATGAAACCGCTAAAAAGAAACTTGGATTTGAAAACCCGATTGGACAAAGACTCGGTGATTTCGTGATTGTGGGCGTGGTAAAAGATTTTCATTACCGGCCTTTACGTTACCCAATCGAACCTTTGATTCTTACGAATGATCCTCAGAATATAATGTCAGCAAATATTCGAATTTCTCCCGAAAACAAAATGGCAACTTTGAAATATATTGGAGATACGTATCGGAAATACAGGGACAACAGAACTTTTTCTTATCAGTTTTTCGACGATTTGTTGAACGATAAGTACAGTTCCGAGATTCATTTACGAAACCTGACCTTTTTGTTCGCAACCCTGGCGATAATCATTGCTATACTAGGGATCTTGGGTATGTCGGTATTTTCGACGGTAAAAAGAACCAAAGAAATTGGTATAAGAAAAGTAAACGGAGCGACACTTGTTGAAGTTCTGGTTTTATTAAACAAAGATTTTATGAAATGGGTGGTCATCTCTTTTCTGGTTGCAACTCCTGCAGCCTGGTACGCAGCAAATCGCTGGCTAGGTAATTTTGCCTATAAAACCAGCTTGAGCTGGTGGATATTTGCACTTGCAGGAGTATTGGCTTTGGGAATTGCAATTTTTACAGTATCGTTTCAATCGTGGAAAGCTGCGACACGGAACCCGGTAGAAAGTTTGAGATATGAATAAGAAATCATGGCTTTCAAAAGATTCTGCCTGTTAAATAAAACATAATTGAACTTATTATCTTTATGAAATGAGACTAAAATCAATACTTAGAAGCCTTTACCGGTATCGTTTAAATTCTTCAATAATTATTGTAAGTCTGGCCATTGGAATTGCCTGTATGAACCTGATTACGATTTTTATCA
>DAOPJR010000108.1:0-10659 GCA_035399765.1 Draconibacterium sp.
CGGCACTTCAGCATTTACGCTACAACAAACACGAGGTGATTCTTTTTCATGTTACTGATCATTCGCTCGAACGTGAATTTGAATTTTCAAATCGGCCACATAAGTTTGTTGATTTGGAAAGCGGACAGGTGGTAAAGTTTAATCCCTGGGAGGTAAAGAAACACTATGTTTCAACGGTAAATAATTATTTCGAAAACCTGAAAGTAAAATGTGGCCAGTACCAAATCGATCTCGCCGAAGCCGACATCAACAAAGATTTTAAAGAAGTTCTGTTTTCTTATTTGGTGAAGCGGAAGAAGCTATACTAAATCAATCCAATTCTTTTTTTACTTTATGAAGCTCCCGCTTGATTGCATCTCGTGCTGACCCTTTAAATAACTTTGTAATAATAAACACCTATCTGCGATACAATTTAACCTAACTTTTTTATACTTTGTCTGCCTGTAACTTAAACCGGCAACCATTGAAATATACTTCAGGTATTTTACTTTTTTTATTTCTTCTGCCATTGGTCTCCAATGCGCAATCAGAAGTTAAAGCTATTCGAATTTTTACGCCTCCCGTAATCGATGGGTATGTTAACGAGGAGGTTTGGAATCAGGCTTTTTTAGTGGATACATTTTATCAGCGGGAACCGGTTGAAGGAGCGTTGGCCTCGGAAAGAACCGAAATGTTGGTTTGCTACGATGCCAATTACATTTACTTTGGTATACGGTGCTGGGATGATCCCAAAAAGATTACTGCAAAGGAAATGGCCCGCGATGTTAGTCTGGGGAAAGACGACCGTGTTCAAATCATCCTCGATACTTATCTTGATCACCGGAATGGCTACTGGTTTCAGATTGGTCCGCGGGGTTCGATCGGTGATGCGATTGTAAGCGACAACGGAGCCGTGTTAAACAAACAGTGGGATGGGCTTTGGACCGGGAAAGCAAAAATTCTGGATTACGGATGGGAAGCTGAAATTGCCATTCCATTTAAAACACTGGGTTTTGATAAAGAAAGCACGAAGTGGGGATTGAAACTTATCCGGAATATTGTAAATAAACTGGAAACAGATTACTGGCCGGTTGCCAATCTGAATGCACTCAATTTTCAGATTTCAGATGCCGGGATTCTCGACGGTATTGAAAATATAACCCAGGGAATTGGTTTGGATATTGCCCCTTATTTAATAACCGGGTTGAACACAAAGAAGGGTGAGAAAAATGATCCGAAACTTACCGGCGGAGTCGATCTGTTTTACCAGGTAACTCCAAGTTTAAAAGCATCGCTAACCATTAATACAGATTTTGCTGAAACGGAGGTGGATGACCGGCAGATTAACCTCACGCGCTTCAGTCTGCATTACCCGGAAAAACGCAACTTTTTCTTAGACGGAGCCAACTACTTTCAGTTTGGTTTGCAGGGTGATGATTCCAGCCCGGTTGGAAATGCGTTAATTCCTTTCTTTTCCCGGCGAATGGGTCTCGATTCACTGGGCGGACCGATTCCGATTTATGTGGGTGCAAAATTACATGGGCAAGTTGACAACTGGAATATCGGGATGATGTACATTAACGATGCCCGTGAGTCTGGGGTAAATAATTTTGGTGTAGCCCGGGTAACCAGGAATCTGGGGAAACAATCCTCTGTCGGAATTATCGGTACTTACGGGAATACTTTAGGACAGGTTGACAATTTAGTTGCCGGTGCCGATTTAAAACTATCAACTTCGCAGTTTCAGAAAAATAAAAATGCTTCGTTTATTTTATTCGGATTGAAATCGAATACTGATAAACTAACTGGCGACGATTATTCCTGGGGGACACAGGTAAATTATCCCAACGACTTCATTAAGGCGCGCCTTGGTTATCATCAGATTGGTAAAAATTTTTTGGCAGGAATGGGTTTTGTTCCTCGTGTCAATATCCAACAAAGTTATGGTGAACTCACCTTTGGCCCGCGTCCGCAGAAATTGGGAATTCTTCAGATTTTGTTTGGCGGAAGTTTTAATCATATTTCAAACCTGGAGACAAAAAGCCTGGAAACACGCGAATATAAAATACAGCCACTTGGAATCCGGTTTATGTCGGGTGAGAAATTGACTTACACGTTATTAAATCAATTCGAAAATCTACGTGAAGATTTTAACATTTTCGAAGATATTGTAATTCCTTCAGGTGCTTATTCCTGGTGGCAGCAACAAATTGAACTGGAAACAAAAGGCGCACGTGATGTATGGGGATTAGCCAGTTACAGGTTTGGCGATTTTTACAACGGGAACCGACAGGATATAAAATTGCAGGCGAATTGGAAAATTGCTGTCCCTTTCTTTGTTGGTGGTACCGTTACACAAAACAATGTCAAATTACCCGAAGGGAATTTTACGGCCAATATTTTCCAGGTAAATGCCAATATATTATTTAGTCCGGACATAACACTTTATAATTATTTTCAGTACGACAATGCCAGCAACAGTATCGGGTGGCAATCACGGTTTCGCTGGATAATAAAACCGGGGAACGAAATTATTGTAGCATGGACCTCCAATTTTCTTAAATCTGAATCTTCCACATTTTTTATGGATGAAAGCACGGCAAGAATCAAATTAAAATATAACATTAGACTATAATTAACTTCTGTGCCATTGCGCGATTATATAGCATGGTATTCTGCAGTAGTTCCACTTGTCTTGTCATTAAATTAATGTAGCTTAGTTTCTGATTTGATTCAGGATGTAATTAAAAACCAATAATACCTAAAATCATGGAAAGAAGATCATTTCTAAAAAAATCAGCATTGGCAACGGGTGCTGTCATTGGTGTATCATCTTTAAAAGCCAATCCGGCTGCGACAATTGAAAAGGATATTTATGAATTAAGAGTATATCACCTGAAAAGCGGTGGAGGCAAAAATCAGTTAAAAAAATATTATAACAAAGCTGTAATTCCTTTTCTTAATAAGAGGGGAGCAAAGGTTTTGGCTTTTGATGAATATAGTCTGGAAGAACCTCCTGTGTTCTATATCTTGCATGCACATAAAAGTCTGGCCGATTATTACGAAACTACACTGGCAATGCGATCTGATCCTGAATTTTTAGAAGCAGCCAAAGATTATACAGCCATTCCTGCAGATAATCCTGCTTACGAACGATTTGAAACTTTTCTGCTGGAAGCTTTCGATGGTTTTCCACAATTAGCTGAACCAGGCAAAAAAGGAGGTTTAGTGGAAATGCGGATTTACGAAAGTTACAGCGAAGATGCGGGCATCAGAAAAGTAAAAATGTTTAACGACGGTGAAATCGATATTTTTAAAAATTTAGGATTTCATCCCGTAATGTTTAGTCAGCATTTGGCCGGGCAGTACATGCCTGCTTTAACTTACATGCTATGGTTTAACGACATGGAAGAGCGCGATGCCTTGTGGGCAACATTTGGTCCCAGTCCTGGCTGGAAAGAAATGAGTAGCAAAGAAGAATACGCCAACACGGTCAGCAAGATTCATAAAAAGTTTTTGGTTCCTGCTGATTTTGGAGAACTCTGATTAAGATTCATATAAGGCTATACTTTCTCTGCCCCTTGATCAAACGAGGGGCAGATTGTTTGTTAGTCATACCGTAGTTTATTTCCTTTAAAAGATGTTCTGATACTCATCCGTTTTATAAATCGCTCAATTTCACTACATTTATGTTTTACTAAAAATCCCCGCTATGCTAGTGAAGACCTACGGAAGTGCAGTATTCGGTATCGATGCCACCACCATTACCATTGAGGTTGATGTAACCACTGGAATTAAATTTCTTCTTGTTGGGCTCCCCGACAGTGCAGTAAAAGAAAGCCAGCAACGCATTGAATCAGCCCTCCGCCTGAACGGCTATAAGTGGCCAAAGAAAAAGATCATTATTAACATGGCTCCGGCGGATATCCGCAAGGAAGGTTCAGCTTACGATCTTCCGCTGGCCGCAGGTGTGCTGGCTGCGTCCAATCAAATTGATGAGTCGCAGCTTTCGAAATATATTTTAATGGGAGAGCTTTCTCTCGACGGAACTTTGCAACCAATTAAAGGAGTTCTTCCAATCGCAATCAATGCGCGGAAAGAAGGTTTTGACGGTTTTATTCTGCCGAAACAAAATGCCCGTGAAGCAGCGGTAGTAGATACTTTAAAAGTTTACGGAGCTGAAAATATCACTGAAGTAATTGATTTTCTGAATGGTGAAGAAAATCTGGAACCAACAATTATTGATACCCGGGCCGAATTTTATGCCCAAGTAAATAACAATCCGCTCGACTTTTCCGATGTAAAAGGACAGGAAAACGTGAAGCGAGCACTCGAAATTGCAGCTGCAGGTTCTCATAATATCATTCTCGTTGGCCCTCCGGGATCGGGAAAAACGATGCTCGCCAAACGTATTCCGACCATTCTTCCACCTTTTTCGCTAAAAGAAGCACTCGAAACAACCAAGATTCATTCAGTGGCTGGAAAGATTGATAAAGAAACTTCTTTGATGACTCGACGGCCATTTCGAAGTCCGCACCACACGATCAGTGACGTGGCTCTCGTAGGTGGCGGAAATTACCCACAGCCGGGAGAAATATCGCTGGCCCACAACGGAGTACTTTTTCTCGATGAATTACCCGAATTTAAACGAACCGTACTAGAAGTAATGCGCCAACCTCTCGAAGACCGCAACATTACTATTTCAAGGGCGAAGTTCTCGGTGGAATATCCGGCCAGTTTTATGCTGGTGGCTTCGATGAATCCATGCCCGTGTGGATATTATAATCACCCAACAAAAGAATGTGTTTGTGCCCCGGGAGTTGTCCAGAAATACTTGAATAAAATCTCGGGTCCGCTGCTTGATCGCATTGATATTCATCTGGAAGTGGTTCCGGTTCCTTTTAAAAAACTTTCACAAATGGAATCGTCTGAAGACAGTGAATCGGTTCGGGAGCGGGTTATGCAGGCACGTAGAATCCAGGAGGAACGTTTTAAAGATTACAAGGGAGTTTATGCGAATGCGCAAATGAACTCGAAACAAATTCGCGAGTTTGTTCAGCTGGATGAGGAAGGAAACGAACTGATTAAAAATGCCATGGACCGGCTGGGTTTATCGGCCCGTGCGTACGACCGTATTTTAAAAGTTTCGCGAACCATCGCCGATCTGGAAGCATCTGATAAAGTAGAAATCCATCATCTCTCGGAAGCCATTCATTACCGTAGTCTCGACCGCGAGAATTGGGGAGGGTAAGAAAGTTGGCAGTGAGCAATCGCAGTAGGCAGGTTTTGCTCTGCAGGATGTCATGCATGATATGAAAACTTATATATTAACTAATAAACGAAACTTAAAATCATGGACCGTAGAAAATTTATCGGAACATCGGGTGCCGTTGCAGGGGCAGCCGTACTCGGAAATGTTACAGATGTATTTGCTGAAAAACCAAGGGTATCGAATCCCTTAAAAGAAGGAAATTCCAATATCAAACTTGGGCTTTATTCCATAACATATGGTGGCATTTGGTATGAAGGAGCCGCGCTGAGCTTCGACGAATTCTGTAAACGCGCAAAAGATTACGGATTTGATGGTGTGGAACTTGATAACAAGCGACCAATGGGATGCCCGGTCGATCTGGATAAGCGCAGAAGAGACGAAATGGTGAATACTCTGCTTCGAAATGGTTTGGAAATTCCAGCTGTCGCGGCTAACAATGATTTTTCGAGCCCGGTACCTGAGCATCGCGAGTGCCAGCTTTTGATGGTTCGTGAAACGGCAAAGCTGGCCAAGGATCTGGGTGCAAACGTAGTTCGGCTTTTTGCTGCCTGGCCGGGTGTGGTCATTCACGAGGGAGTGGGAACCTATGATCTTACCCGTGGAAATTTCTATACATTTGAACGGCAGTACCCTTATGCCACCCGCATCGATCGCTGGAATTTCGTTAAAGACAGCCTTAGGGAAGCAGCCGGTTTTGGAGAAGAGTTTGGAGTAACGATGGCACTGCAAAATCATGCTCCGCTAATCAAAACATGGCGCGATACTTATGATCTGGTAAAGGAAGTTGATTCACCCTCGTTAAAAGTTTGTCTCGATTTACCGATTATGGATAATCTGGATAACGATTATGTGGCTAACGCTGTCAGAACAGTTGGTGACCTGCAGGTTCATTCTCATTTTGGAGGAGAATATTACCGGGATAAAGATGGTACTGTAAAACCAGTTATACTCGATTATTATGCAGGAGGGAAAAATCCCGATTATGTAAATTATATCGGTTTAATGGACGAAATAGGGTACAATGGTTATTTTACCTTTGAATTGTGTCACCCGATACTGAATGAAGACCATACCCGCGGGGGCATCAATTATGTCGACAACCAGGTAAAATTAGCCAGGGAATTTATGGGGAAGATCGTAGGGAGATAGATTCATACTTCTGGGTTGCAGCTAATTACTGCCCCCGTTGCAAACGAGGGGCAGTAAAAATTAATATCTTTATCAGGTATTCAAAATTTTAATTTATGGAACAGCCCAATAATCCTCTTCACGGAAAAACTCTGGAAGCCATTGTGGTTTACCTGGTTAGTTATTATGGATGGGAAGAACTGGGAGAGATAATTCCAATCAATTGTTTCCGAAAAGATCCGAGCATTAAATCAAGTTTAAAGTTTTTAAGACGGACTCAGTGGGCACGCGACAAGGTTGAAAAGTTATACATCGAAACCATTCGGAAGTAATATCGGGCTGTAATTCTTATCATGTATCCGACAATTTCTCTTTTAATCCGCTCATTTTTTAATCGGAGTTTGTTTGTAAAGATCAGGTTAATAAAGTAAAAGATGAAAATCTTTGAAAAGGAGTTCTTGATTTAAAAGTTTCTTTTTTATGATTTTCTGTTTTCTGAAAAGAATGGCTAAAGTTTCAGAAAGTCAACATTAAGCAAAAATTGGGAAAAGGAACCAAACAATTGACATTGATCATTCAATAAAGGTTGTGTATTCAGTAGCTTAACTTGTTGCATTTCACAAAAAGTAGGGATAACTTTAAGTTTAATATCAGCTCAACCAAATAATTAAATCATGCAAACAAAAAAATATCCGGTAACAAGAAGAGATTTTATTAAAGTCTCAGCAGCAACAACAGCAGCAGTTTCCACGATGAGCTTTGGCGGATGCAATGTTGAAAAGCTTCCTGCACCAATGAAGCGGCCCTTCGGAAAGCTTGGATTTGATGTTACAACCCTTGGTCTCGGTGGCCAGGCATCCATTCAGTGGACTCCTGAAAATGTAGATCCGGTGGCCATTATTTTAAAGGCATTCGATCTGGGAATCAATTATTTTGATACATCAAATTTATATGCGAAAAGTCAATTGCATTTTCATTCTGCTTTTGAAAAACTAAACCTGATCCCTGGTAAGGACAATTACAATAAAGAATTGCGGGAATCAATTTGGCTAACCAGTAAAACCGGAATGCGCTGGGGAAAACCGGGGTGGCCTGAGCGTGAAAATGTAAATAACTGGTCGAACGGTGAAAATGTAAAATGCGCGGTAGATGATGTGAAACGTTCGCTGACCCAGATTTTTGGAGATGGCGAAGGATATTATCCAGAAGGTTCATATTTAAACATGGTTCTTTGTCACACACTCCATAATACCAACGAAGTGGATGTGCTATATGAAGGGCTGGAAACACCACTCGACCCGGATGGAAATTTTGGGGCTTTGGTCGCTTTGCGCGATTTACGGGACGGAACAAACCTTACCGGGATGAATCCAAAAAATGAAAAACTGATCAGGCACATTGGTTTTTCCGGGCATGCAAACCCGCCGGCTATGATGGACATGATCCAACGTGACGAATACGGAATCCTGGATGGCATGTTGATCGCGATCAACGCCAACGATAAAACAAAAATGAACATGCAGTACAACGTTATTCCGATTGCGGAAGCAAAGGGAATGGGAGTAATTGGCATGAAGGTTTTTGCAGATGCTGCCATGTACCACAAAAAGCCCGATTGGTCGAATACCCCCAACGATGTGTACATGAAAGTTGGATCGCAGGAATTACCAAGTAAGTCTCTGATCGAATATTCGCTAACGACCCCTGGGGTACATACCTTGATTATTGGTATAGGACATATTGATGAAGATCCGTTAAAATGCCAGTTGGTTCAGAACTTTTATGCGGCACAAATTACTCCTGACGGAATGAGTGAGTCAGAAAGAAAACGCATTGAAGATCAGGCGAAAAATGTGAAACCTGAAAGCAATTATTTCCAGGTTGTAAATAAGGAAAACCTTTCGGCACCACGCGCTGCGAAACTGACAGGTAATTTGTTGACCTGGCAAACCGCTTTGGCTGATGAAGCACCACTGGATCATTATGAAATATTGGTAGACGGGAAACTGGAAGGAACCGTAAAACATGAACCTCAATTATTAAAAAGCAAACCTTTTAGTTTTGAGTTAAAAGAAAAAAGAACAGAAATTGTTCTGGCCGCGGTAGATAAGGATGGAAGCCGTGCGGAGGTTAAGCTGACTTAAAACAGAATTAATCAAATAGAAACATTTATATTGAACATTTGACGCAATTATTGGTTTGGAATGTAAACTTAAAATTTAACTATGGCAGACAAAATTTCAGACCCTATTGGAAGATTGATGGGGCTTCGTTATAAATCGCATCCCTGGCACGGTGTGCATATTGGTAATGATGCACCTGACGAGCTCACCGCATTTATTGAAGTAGTATCAACCGACACAGTAAAATACGAAATTGATAAAGACAGTGGTTACCTCAGGATAGACCGGCCACAGAAATTTTCAAATGTGGTACCTGCACTCTATGGGTTTATTCCACAAACTTACTGCGGCGATAGAGTAGGAGAATATTGCAATTTGAAAACCGGGAGGAAGGATATTAAAGGCGATGGCGACCCGATTGATATCTGTGTTCTAACTGAAAAATCGATCGCACACGGAGACTTATTGGTAAATGCGCGTCCGATAGGAGGATTTCGTATGATTGACGGGAACCAGGCTGACGATAAAATTATTGCGGTCCTTCGTAATGATACTGTTTACGGGCATTTCAAGGATGTGTCGGAAGTTCCAAAAATAGTAATTCAACGATTGGAACATTATTTCCTTACTTACAAGGATATGCCGGGGATAGACAGTAATACTGAAATTACGGCTACTTACGGTGCGGAAGAAGCAAAAGAAGTTATTCTCAAATCGGTGGAAGATTACAACAACAAATTTGCTAATCTTGGCAAATTACTTTCTTAGAAGGTAGTAATACAAAATAAGAAACAACCTCGTACTATTCGTGCGGGGTTTTTAATTGTTGATCGGTTTCAGTTGGAAGTGAACCGATGATCCGTTGCATGGCTTTTTTCATCGATCGTTCAATAGTTTTATAATCTGCCATTTCTTTACCAATAAAAATAAAAAAAACAGCCAGTTGCCTGTTTACTAATTTTTGGTAAAGATCGTTTTTATTTAATCTGTAGGCTTCACGCATCAGCCTTTTAATCCTATTGCGATGAACCGCCCGTTTGAATATCTTTTTGCCAACACTAAAGCCTGCCTGCACGGGGAAAGTGGAAGATAGATTTGTTTCCAGAAAAACAACTTTAACTGGGAAAACCAGAAAACTGTTACCATCCTGAAAAAGACGGTCGATGATTTTTTTGCTGCACAGCTTTTCTTCTTTCCTAAAAGTGTGGAGTACAGTTGGTATTTTTATTTGGTTTTCCATGCAAAAATTAAAAGGCCACCCGTCAGTTGACGGACAGCCTTTCAAAATTATAGATTTTTCTTCTTAATTCTTATTTACTTTTTTAATGTACTGTTCCAGTGCCATGGTCATTGACGGTGCCTGTGCGGTTGGTGCTTCAATATCGAGCCTTAAACCGGCATCGCGAACTGCTTTAGCAGTCGAAGGACCAAAGCAGGCAATCCGGGTACTGTCCTGTACAAATTCAGGAAAATTCTGGAAAAGTGATTTAATTCCTGACGGGCTGAAAAATACGAGAATGTCATATTTAATGTCAGCTAAATCAGAAAGATCAGCACTTACAGTACGATATAAAATAGCTTTGGTATACTTATATCCTCCCTGGTCGAGCAGTTGCGGAATTTCCTGTTTGTGAATATCCGATAGCGGAACAAGAAATTTCTCGCCTGAATGTTTTTTCATCAGGTTGGTCAGGTCCGAAAATTTCCCATCAGCATAAAAGATTTTACGTTTTCGATAAACAATGTATTTCTGCAAATAAAAAGCAGTTGCTTCCGAGATACAGAAATATTTCATCGTGTCAGGGATGGTTAAACGCAATTCCTGTGCTATTCTGAAATAATGATCAATTGCCGTACGGCTGGTGAAAATTACAGCAGAGTGTTCAAGAATTTGAATACGTGTTTGACGAAACTCCTTGGCGGGTACGCCTTCAACCTGGATAAAGGGTCTGAAATCGATTTTCAGGCCATTTTTTTCTGCCAGTTCGAAATAAGGAGATTTAGCCGTTTGGGGCTCTGGTTGTGAAACTAAAATGCTCTTGACTTTCAAAATCTTATGCTTTTAATGAAACATTTCCCTTCTTATTCAACTACTACTATTTTATAAATTAAAAGCAAGGGTAAAAATTCAAGGGAACAAAGGTATAAAAAGAGATA
>DAOPJR010000109.1:0-10460 GCA_035399765.1 Draconibacterium sp.
AATGATAATCACTATTCACCGCCCTAAAGGACGGTGCTAAACAATGATAAGAATGAAATATTTGATCATACTGGGAGATGGAATGTCGGATGAACCGATAGCGAAATATAGCGGGAAGACTCCTTTACAAATGGCTAACAAGCCGCACATCGACTGGCTGGCAAAACACGGGCAGTCAGGTCAATTAATAACTGTTCCTGAATCGATGCATCCGGGAAGCGAAATTGCCAACATGGCAGTTCTTGGATACGATGTTGAGAAAGTTTTTGAAGGCAGGGGAGTATTGGAAGCCGCCAGTATGGGTGTTGAATTACAGCCCGGCGACCTCGGACTTCGCTGCAACCTGATTACAATTGAAGATGAGAAAATAAAAAATCATTCTGCCGGACATATTTCAAATGAAGAAGCGGCTGAATTGATTCAATTTCTGGATAAGGAATTAGGAAATGAAACGGTTAAATTCTATCCCGGAGTTTCTTATCGTCATTTGTTAGTGATTAAAGGAGGGAAAAAGGATTTTAAATGTACGCCACCGCATGATGTTCCGGGAACACTTTTCCGGGATGTTTTGCCAAAACCTAATTCTTCTGAAGCCAAAGAAACCTTTGATTTCGTTACTGAATTGATTCTGAAATCGCAGGAATTGCTTGCTAATCACCCGGTAAATGTAAAACGCCGGGAGGCAGGGAAAGAGCCCGCAAACAGTATCTGGCCATGGTCGCCGGGTTACAAACCGGCCATGCCAACCTTAAATGAAATGTTCGGGATAAAAAGTTCGGCAGTGATTTCAGCAGTTGATCTGATACAGGGAATTGGCGTTTATGCCGGTATGGATGTAATCAAGGTTGAAGGCGCCACCGGTTTGTATAATACAAATTACGAAGGGAAAGCAAAAGCTGCCATGGATGGTTTAAAAGATCACGACCTGGTTTATCTGCACATTGAAGCAAGTGATGAAGCGGGTCATGAAGGTGATGTGGAATTAAAAACACGTACCATTGAATACCTCGATCAGCGGGTGGTGAAGTACATTCTGGAAGAAACAGCCAAAATGGAGGAAGAAGTGGCAATTGCTATTTTACCTGATCATCCAACACCCTGTTCGTTGAAAACACACACGCGCGAACCAGTTCCATTCACCATTTATAAACCCGGAATCGAAGCAGATTCGGTTGAAGTCTACGATGAGTTTGATACAAAAAAAGGCGTGCTTGGTTTATTACAAGGTGATGAATTCATACGCAAATTCCTGGGGCAATTTTGAAACTATATTTCTACAAGACCTGTTAAATTTATGATATAAGTCATGTATTTGCCGTTGTTTATGAGCCGGAATAGAATTGGAACTCCTACATTTGTGGTGTAAATGAAGTATTACAGTACCAATAAAAACACACCCGATGTTTCGCTGAAAGAAGCTGTGGTGAAAGGCCTGGCAGCCGATAATGGCTTGTTTATGCCTGAGCGGATTGAAAAATTCGATGCTGCTTTTTTTGAAACGATTGATCAATTGTCTTTTCAGGAAATTGCATATGAAGTAGCCCTAAAATTTTTTGGCGAAGATGTGGATTCGGAACAATTGAAAGAAATTGTGTACGATACACTTCAGTTCGATTGCCCGGTAGTTAAAGTAACCGATTCGATTTACTCACTGGAACTGTTTCACGGGCCAACTCTGGCCTTTAAAGATGTGGGTGCACGTTTTATGGCAAGAATCCTGAATTATTTTCTTGGAAAGAAAGATAAACAGGTGCATGTTTTGGTAGCAACCTCAGGCGATACAGGTAGTGCGGTTGCCAATGGTTTTCTGGGCGTTGATGGTATACATGTTCATGTACTTTATCCAAAAGGGAAAGTAAGCGCTATTCAGGAATCCCAGTTTACAACGTTGGGGCAGAATGTTACCGCCCTGGAAGTTGAAGGTACTTTCGACGATTGTCAACATTTGGTGAAAACCGCTTTTCTCGATCAGGAATTAAATGAAAGGATGCAGTTAACTTCTGCCAATTCAATTAATGTGGCCCGCTTTTTACCACAGGCATTTTACTATTTCAATGCTTATGCCCGCCTAAAAGAAACAGGTATCTTAGCTAATAATGAACTTATCGTTTCAGTTCCCAGTGGGAATTTTGGTAACCTGACAGCCGGATTGATTGCAGCTGAAATGGGTTTGCCAATCCGCCAGTTTATCGCTGCCAACAACCGGAACGATGTGGTATATGAGTATCTTTTAACCGGAGAATATAAACCTCGTCCGTCGGTTGAGACTGTTGCTAATGCGATGGATGTTGGAGCACCAAGTAATTTTGCACGAATTCTTGATTTATATAATCACTCGCATGAAGTGATTTCACATAAAATCATTGGATACAGATATACTGATGAAGAAATTAGAAAAGTAATTTTCGAAGTGTATGAGGAGCACGGGTACTTGTGTGATCCACATGGTGCATGTGGCTATCAATCGCTAACAGAATTTTTAAAGGAAGATCAGATAGGAATATTTTTGGAAACAGCTCATCCGGCCAAATTTACTGAGACGGTGGAAGCGGTAATTGGAAAAGGGAAGGTGATACTCCCTACTAAACTTGCCGAATTTATGAAAGGCAAAAAGGAAACGATCCCCTTGAAAAAGGACTACATAGAATTTAGAAGCTATTTGTTCGAAAACGCCTAAGTATCTTAATGTCAGTAATTAGCCGCTGTGTGTTAGTTTAAATTAAGCGATTCAGACTCCGAGTCATACATAATTTAAAATAGAGTATTACATTTGTACACCAAACCGATATCGGTTTATTTTTTAAGTGTTAACTGAACTACGATATGAGACAACTGAAAATTACCAAGCAGGTTACCAATCGGGATACACTCTCGCTGGATAAGTACTTGCACGAAATTGGGAAAGTAGAATTGTTGTCTGCGGAGAAGGAAGTTGAACTTGCCAAACGCATAAAAAAGGGAGATCGTCAGGCTCTTGAAACCCTCATCAAAGCTAATTTGCGATTTGTCGTTTCTGTTTCTAAACAATACCAAAATCAAGGTTTAAGTTTACCTGATTTAATTAATGAAGGAAATCTTGGGTTGATTAAAGCAGCAGAACGATTCGATGAAACCCGTGGTTTTAAATTTATTTCCTATGCGGTATGGTGGATACGTCAATCCATTCTGCAGGCACTGGCCGAACAAGCCAGAATTGTACGTTTGCCATTAAACAAAATCGGGTCGATAAATAAGATCAACAAAGCTTTCAATAAGCTTGAACAGGAATTTCAGCGTGAACCTACTGCCGAGGAGATTGCAGAAATAATGGATATTAAATCTGATTTGATTGAGGATTCGATGAATTTTTCCAATGTTCACGTTTCGATGGATGCTCCGCTTCGCGACGAAGAAGGCAACAATTTATATGATGTGATGTTGAATGAAGATTCGCCCTTACCCGATGAGCAACTGATTGATACATCACTTCGGCAGGAAATTGAACGATCGCTGGCAACTTTGGGAGAAAGGGAAGCAGAAATTCTTCGTTATTATTTCGGGTTAAAAGGATACCAGCAACATACACTGGAAGAAATCGGAGATGAATTTGGATTAACCAGGGAACGGGTTCGTCAGATCAAGGAAAAAGCAATCAAGAAACTTAAAAATCAATACCGGAACAGGTTACTGAAAACCTATCTGGGAAAATAATATTAACGAATGCAGCGACTGGTAGCACCCTCCATTCTCTCGGCCGACTTTAACAATCTTGGAAAAGAAATTGAAATGATCAATCAGAGTGAAGCTGATTATATTCATTTCGATGTGATGGACGGAGTGTTTGTCCCGAATATTTCTTTTGGAATACCGGTCATTAAACACGTTAAAAAGATTGCTCAAAAGCCTCTGGATGTTCATTTAATGATTGTTAATCCTGATCATTTTGTGGAACCGTTTGTCGATGCAGGGGCTTCTGTCTTGACGGTTCATTATGAGGCTTGTACCCATCTTCATCGCACGGTTCAACTGATAAAATCTTTCGGAATAAAAGCCAGTGTTTGTCTAAATCCGCATACTCCGGTTACTTTACTTGAAGACATTATCAGTGAACTGGATATGGTTCTCTTAATGTCAGTAAATCCTGGTTTTGGTGGTCAAGAATTTATTGAAAACACATACAAGAAAGTTCGTCAGCTGCGTGAAATGATTGACAAAGTAGGATCAGATTGTTTAATTGAAGTTGATGGTGGTGTGAATTACGAAACAGGTAAAAGACTTTACGAAGCAGGAGCAAATGTACTGGTTGCCGGAAGTTTTGTATTCAGTTCGCAAGATCCAAAACAAGCTATTTCAGGACTGAAGAGTCTTTGATTTATTTTCAACCTGGACACATTCGTCAAGGTTTTTCTCGATAATATATTTAGGTAAATCCCTTAACTGGCATTCGGCAGAACATTCTGAACAATTGTGTCCCTGTAAAACAGAATTAGAGGTAGAAGAAGTTTTTTTGGTCACCTTCTTTTTTGGGACAAACTGTTTCCAGGCTTTAAAGGCAATTACCGCCAAAGCTGAACCAATGATGATATATGAAAGTATTTCCTGAACCATTTTATTTAAATAAACAGGTTTCCAATATTATAAACCAGAAAAGCAGAAATCCATGCCAGCGAAGTGGTATATAAAACGGAAAAAGCCGCCCATTTCCACGAACCCGATTCATTTTTTATAGTGGCAACAACTCCAATACACGGGAAGTATATCAAAATAAATACCAAAAATGCCAGCGCAGCAGGGCCGGTTAAAACAGGTTGTCCAATTCTTTTCCCACGAACATGAGTTTCCTGTCTTAACTTTTTTTGCAAACTAACAGTAGTTTCATCTCCTGAGGTTTGGTAAAGCACTCCCATTGTACTTACAACAATTTCCTTGGCCGGTAATCCGGCAAGTAATGAAATACTCATTTTCCAGTCAAATCCCAACGGACTCATCACTGGCTCAATTACACGCCCAATTCTGCCAAGGTAAGAATTGACCAAACGATCGGATTCTTGTTCGTGATGAAGACCTGCCAATTGTACTGATTTTTCCGTTTCGCTGATTATTGTATTCTCTTTTACCTGTTCAATCTGTTGTTTGAAAGAGGCCGTTTTTCCCGATTCACGCGGGAAATATTCCAAAGCCCAAATAATAATCACCCCAAGCAGAATAACTGTACCTATTTTTCTCAGGTAATGCTGGGTTTTATCCCACATATGATAGACAACATTTCGGACCGTTGGCAATCGGTAAGTTGGAAGTTCCATTACAAATGGTGTTTCCTTATTCTTAAAAACGGTCTTATTTAAAATCTGGGCGGTTAAAAAGGCGAAAATGATTCCAACTGCATAAATGCCAATCAAAATTAGTCCCTGATATTTGGTAAAGAAAGCCGATATTATCAATATATAAACGGGCAAGCGGGCACTGCACGACATGAAGGGAATAATCAGCATAGTAAGAATCCGGTCACCTTTGTTTCGCATCGATCGGGTAGCCATAATGGCCGGAACATTACAGCCAAAGCCCATGATCATTGGGATAAACGAACGACCGTGCAAACCAAAACGGTGCATAATGTTGTCCATAATAAAGGCTGCCCTGGCCATGTAACCAGAACCTTCTAGTAAGGATATAAAAAAGAACAGGATTAGAATGTTGGGTAAAAATACAAGGACACTGCCTGTTCCACTTATAATTCCGTCTACCAGCAAATCTTTAAGCATCCCATCCGGCATATTGTTACCGATAAAACTTCCGAACGAACTCACTCCTTTGTCAATCCAATCCATCGGATAGGCACCCAATTTAAAGGTGGCATAAAACATTAGGAACAACATGCTGGTAAATATTGGGAACCCCAGGTACTTGTGCGTAAGTATACCATCAATTTTTTCTGACCGCGTTTTCTGACCTTCAATTGGATTCAGGTAAGTTTCCTTTAAGGCACCGGTAATAAAACCGTATTTTGCATTGGTGATAACCGTTTCACTGTCTTCATTTTCGAGCAATTCAATTTTACGAACTTCTCTATCTCTGATTTCTCTAATCTCCTCGAAATTGGGATAGTCAGAAAGCAATTCCAATATCTGGTTATCCTTTTCAAGAAGTTTGATAGCGATGAATCGTGATGAGATTTTATCTGTAATTGGTTTGGTTTCTTTGATCTTCTGTCGTATCAGTTGGATCGATTCTTCCAGATCTTTTCCATAGTTAATATGAACGTGCCTTGAAAATTTGTCTTTTGCTTCAAAAACATCGATCACTTTATCAACAAGATCATTGATTCCTTTACCGCGCGTACTTACTGTAGGAACAATGGGGATTCCTACTAGTTTTGCCAGTTCTTTTTGATCCAGTTCCAGCTTGTTTTTTTCCATTTCATCGAACATGTTCAATGCGATTATGGCTCGCAAATCCATGTCTATCAATTGAGTTGTAAGGAATAGGCTGCGTTCAAGATTAGTCGAATCAACTACATTAATTACGATGTCAGGAGTTTGCTCATAAATGAATTTCCGAACAAAAATTTCTTCCTTTGAGTAGGCTGTTAAACTGTAGGTTCCGGGCAGGTCGTAAAAATTGAACGTGTAACCTTTGTCGCTAAAAGTTGCTTTGTGGATGTCGACGGTTACACCGCTGTAATTACCGACCTTTTCTTTTGAACCTGAAATAAAATTAAAAATGGTGGTTTTCCCGCAATTCGGATTTCCTACCAGTGCAATGTTAATGGTTCGTGTTCTTTCCGATTGATTTATCAGGTCGATATTTCTGTCGATGGTGCCTTCAAAATTGCCATTGCCGGAATTATCAAATTCATGAATAGGTACGACTTCGATTAAATCGGCTTCCGATTTTCGAAGTGAAACATTATAATTCAGGATTTTAAATTCGATCGGGCCATTAAACGGGGTGTCTTTAATTACACGAACTTCTTTCCCTCTAATAAAACCCATTTCCGAAATGCGTTTCCTGAAGGAACCATGCCCCAAAATTTTCGTTATTATTACGGGTTCGTTATGTTTTACCTCGCTTAGCTTCACTTTTACCTTCCCCTTCGAAACCTAAATTTAAATTAAATAAAAATAAGCGAACAAAGATATTTATTTTCTATTCAAATGAAATAAAATTAAATTGTTACTTTAATCATAAGAACAAGTCTGTATTTTTGTTCGAACATTAGCCGGAAATGGAAGGAGAAAAATTTTATAGAAATATTCAGAAAGCTTTGGAGGATCTGCCCGAAAATTACAGTATTCTGGAAGAGCAGATCGACATCGAAATTCAAATGAAGTACTTTGAATATTCGAAGAAAATGCGTGAAAAGAAGAATCCGGAGGAATGTTTTGAAAAGCGCGACGAACTTTTTGAGAAGTCAACAACGAAAGAAAGGAAAAAGGAGATTCTTACAACGATTGCTGTTTTCGACGATGTAAAAGCCTATCGTACTTTGGAAAAATTTGTAGGTCAGACTACCGGAGAATTAAAGCAGTGGGGGATTCTGGCTTTGCAGGAAAGCAGGATGTTATTACAAACCTCTCTGCTTGATGAACAACAGGTCTTCATTTCAACCGGCCTTGGAGGAAAAGGAAAGAAACTTAGGTATTTTGTGGTTTTCCTGAATAAAGACAATGACGAGCTTCTGACTCGTTCGCAACAGAAACTACTAAAGAACGAGCTCATTTTTCAATTAAAGAAGCAGGATGGAGAATTTGAATCCATGGATTTCACCGAAGGTTTTTCATCAGCTTTGGTTATGCTGCCATTGAATGTTGAAATAAAGTCGGTTTTTCAAAGTATTATTGATGAATGTAACCAATACGGTGGATTTTTAAATGAGGATTTGTTGGTAACCAATGTAAAAATTCTCTCCAGAAGTGAGATAATACAAATTATCAATCATAAACCGGAAGACCAAATAGACGAGGAAGACGATGATGAATTGGACGAAGAGGAAGATTAATGTTGCCATTCAGGTGCTGCCTGAAGCAGATGGGAAATTAAAATATTCGCTTGTTGATGAAGCCATTGCAGCAATTCAGAAATCGGGTTTTCGATACCAGGTTTGTCCTTTTGAAACAGTAGTAGAATGTACCTACGACGATTTGCCGGTTATTTTAAATGATATTCATACTGCCTGTGAAAACGCGGGAACAGAAAAGATGCTTACCAATTTGAAAATACAGGTGAATTTTCGTGAGGATGTAACTATTGAAGATAAAATGGAAAAGTACAGTTAATTTAAAGGTAAAGTTCGGATTTTTATAAATTAGTTATATATTTGCACCGCTTTTGTAGCAAAACATAATGGCCCTGTAGCTTAATGGATAGAGCATCTGACTACGGATCAGAAGGTTGGGGGTTCGAGTCTCTCCAGGGTCACAAAATTCACAAATAAGATAAGCCTCTCATTGAGAGGCTTTTTTGTGTAAAAACTTTTTCCAATACAATTTCTTAGAATTATTATAAAACGTTTATAATAATCGTGTTGTATGGTTTGGCCTTAAACAATATCATGTTGTCTCCTTTCGGTGATACCAATTAATATTTTTCAATCGATCCCTTCAAATGTCAAACAATCAGTGAATTATGATCCTTTTTGCTGTTGACGACATGATTTAACCTTTTAAATTTAGTCCGACTTTCCAAATTCAAACGTCCGACTTCCTGAAAATTGTCGATTCATGCAGGTTTGCCGCTATATATTTGTTGAAATTTTTATTTATCAAAAACAGAAAACAATGAATCAGAATTTTTTCATCGTATTATTTGCCTTAATTGGCGGAATATTTTTATCTGCTCAGGGTGGACTGAATTCACAGCTGGGCGCATCATTAAAAAATCCTCTGCTGGCAACACTGGTAGCCTATTTATTTAGCACTTTATTTGCAGGTATTTTGGTTTTATTCAGTCTGAAAAATATTCCGACTGTTCAACAGGTGAAAGCCATTCCCACTTACCTCTGGTTTACTGGTGCAATTCTAAGCGTATTGGGTATCAGTCTTTATTATTACACTATTCCCAAACTCGGCATTTCTACCATGATTTCAATCGGCTTGTTTGGGCAAATGCTTTTTTCGGTAATTGCCGGGCATTTTGCCTGGTTTGGATTACCCAAAGAACCAGTTGATTTAAAGCGACTGGCTGGAGTAACGGCGATGGTTTTAGGAGTATTCTTAATCAATAAAAAATAGGAATAAATCAAAAAAATCAAACAAATGAATATCAGTAAAGAAAACATCGAAAACCTGACAGGCTTGTGGAAACTTGTTGGTGAAAAAGTAAATGGATTTTATTCGGGGAACGGATTAGGTTACTGTAAAGCTGATTTCTCAGAATGGCCCAACAGGCTGTGGTTTTTAAACGAAATCAATATGTCTGGTCTGAAGATAGCCAGAAACATTATCGAAAAATCGGAGACTGAATTGAAATTAACCACATGGCGCAATATTGATGAAGAATCGGATGATAATGTTGACGGAAATGGTTTTAACCCAATTTCCCAACAAATCGGCATGTCTTTAAAATTAAACCAAAAATACCCTGTTGCTTCCAAGATACATCTGACAAGAGTTGACAATGAAATCACAGCCAGACTCTGGTCGCAATTGTTTAGAAGTTCTTTTGGTTATGAAATCAGTATTACCCTAATATTTCTAACTTACAATGAAGTGGATTATTTTATTGCGTATCGCGAAGATGAGGTTGTAGGAACCTGTCTTCTTTTTCACCAGGGAAACAATATCGTTGGAATTCATTCTCTTGGAATTATCCCTGAAATGAGGCGCCGGGGATTTGCTGAAGAAATCATGAAAATTATGCTCAATAAATCAATTGATGAGGGATTTCAATACGCTACTCTTCAAGCCTCGGCCATGGCAAAACAGATGTATGAAAAACTGGGATTTTCAGCACAATTTATAATGACAAATTATCAACTCAAAAATTAAATATCATGGAATTATTAGAACACCTGGAATGGAGATATGCCACAAAAAAATTTGATCCGCAAAAAAAAGTAAGTCGTGAGGATTTGAATAAACTAAAAAAGGCAATACAACTTTCGGTTTCGTCATACGGTTTGCAATTGTACAAAGTACTTATCATTGAAGATATTGAATTGAGAAAGAAACTGAAACCGGTTTCCTGGGATCAGAATCAGATAACGGATGCTTCTCATTTATTTGTTTTTTGCAATTACAACAGAGTTAATTCGAAAGACATTGATACATTTATCCGTCAGACTGCTGATTCCAGAAATATTGAATATGAAAAGCTGGCAGGTTACGGTGATTTCATAAAAATGAAGTTGGATGAAAAATCGGAAGTGGAACGAACAAACTGGTTGGAAAGACAACCTTACCTGGCCTTAAGCAACCTGCTAATGGTTTGTGCTGAGCTGGGTATCGATGCTTGTCCGATGGAAGGTTTTGAGCCGGAACGCT
>DAOPJR010000110.1:0-10448 GCA_035399765.1 Draconibacterium sp.
CTCGAAAAAATGGCGTCGGTACTTTCAACAAAAAAACTGGCAAGGATGATTCCCAACGCCACTTCGTTTATTAACGATGGTTATAATCCGGTTACTTTTTCTGTCAGCTTTGATGAAATGGAGAAAAAGCAGGTTTTAAAACTGCTGAAAAAATTGGGTAAAACTTTTGAAACAGAAGAAGCCAAACTCGAATCTTACGCGATTGTTTCTGCTATGTTACCCACCTATTTCTGGTTTCAGTGGCAGGAAATGGGAAAAATTTCCGAAGAAATCGGTTTGACTCCTGAAGAAGCTCAAAAAGTAGTTTCATCAACCCTGAAAAAAGCATTGAAATTGTATTACAAATCGGGCATGACTCCTGAGCAGGTAATCGATTTAATCCCGGTAAAACCCATCGGGGAAAATGAACCGGAGATCAAAAATATATTGAATACGAAACTGATTGGATTGTTTGGAAAAATTAAACCGTAGCGGATGGTTAAGAAGATTCTTCCCTGGATAGTGGTAGCAGTGTTTGCCGCTGTTTTTGTGGCTGCCTTTGTATTAAAAGATTCGATGAATAGCGCCATTTCGGAAATGATGAAACAACAGGCATCCCCTGAAATGACAGATGCCGGGCAAACAATAATTGATTCGCTTTATAATTATACTGCCAATGGTTTCTCATTCGAAATCACTTTTCTTGAATTTGGCTCAAAGGGATGTTCTGCCTGTGCCCGCATGGAAGGTGTGATGGACGAAATCACGGAAAAATATCCGGCTAAGGTAAATGTTGTTTTTGTCAATGTACTCAAACCTGAAAGTCAGCTTTTGATGAAGTATTACGGAATTGCTGCCATCCCGACGCAAGTGCTGCTGAACAAAGAAGGGAAGGAGTTTTTCAGACATACTGGTTATATCTCGGGGGAAGAACTGGCATCCGGAAATTTTTAAAAATTACATTTCGATTACATTTCGATGTATATATACGTTATTAATTATTTTCGACGTATTTTTACGTCAAAATAATGAGGTAATGGTGCAATCAAAAACAGAATTATTCGATAAGGAACTGGCTGAAAAGGCGATGCTTTTTAAAGCACTTGCACATCCTGCCAGGCTTCAGATTCTTCAATTTCTTTCTGAAACACAATCATGTATCACCGGAGATATTTCGGATGAGTTACCACTGGGAAGAACCACGGTTAACCAGCATTTAAAAGAATTGAAAGATGCAGGTCTGATCCAGGGGCACACCGAAGGAGTCAAAACAAAATACTGCCTAAACTCAGAAAAACTCGCAGAATTTAAAATGAGTATTGTCGAATTTCTGACCAGTATCGAATATATGGATAAACCGTCCTGTGAATTTTAAACAAAATCTGAAATCATCTGATAACGTCGAAATGTTAAAGAAAAATGGATATCTAATTTTAATGATCGCAGTTGTTGCAGGATTAATAATTGCTTCTTTAAACAAAGAGAATATCTACGAGTTAATCAGTAGTGAAGTTCAGAAAAGTACTACGGCAAAAGAAAAGTTCAATGCCCAAAAATACATCTACGATCATTTTGATTATGAAAGTAACAAGCAGGATTTTGATTATTCCATTCTTGAGTTTAAATCGGCTGGTTGTACAATATGCAAACAAATGGAACCGGAACTGGAAAAAATAAAGACCTGGAATGAAGAACGGGTAAATGTGGTAGTTATTCAAATCATGAATCCTGACAGTCAGGAAATGATGAAGTTTTACGGAATATCTGCCGTTCCTACTCACATTATTCTTGATAAAAAAGGGAATGAGTTTTTCAGGAAATATGGTTTTATTTCTGCAGAAGATATGAGAATGAAAATTCTGACAAATCAAACAAATTGATGTTAAAATGAAAGTATTAATTCTTTGTACTGGAAACAGTTGCCGAAGCCAGATGGCACACGGGTTTTTAAAATCTTTTGACAAACGTATTCAGGTTGAATCGGCTGGAACAGAAGCATCGGGGAAACTGAACCACAAAGCAGTTGAAGTAATGAACGAAATTGGTATCGACATTAGTGATCACACTTCAGACTCTGTGGATATGTATCTTGGGCAGGAGTGGGATTATGTGATTACCGTTTGTGGTGGTGCCAATGAAAGCTGCCCGGCATTTTTGGGTAAAGTTAAACACCGCCTGCATATGGGCTACGACGATCCTTCTCATGCAGTAGGAACACCGGAGTTTATTCAAAGCGAATACTATCGGGTTCGCGACGAAATAAAAGATGGATTCAGTAAATTATATGAAGAAGAATTGAAGCCTCAATTATAATTTTCCTGACTCACGTATTTCATTCTAAAATTTATTGTAGATGTCATCACAACCACGACTAAAGTTTTTGGACAAGTATTTAACGGTATGGATATTTTTAGCCATGGCCGCAGGAGTGATAAGCGGGTATTTATTTCCGGAAATTGCAAAATTCTGGGAATCGATGAAACCGTCAGAGGAAAGTACTACCAACCTGCCCATTGCCATAGGTTTAATATTGATGATGTATCCGCCACTTGCAAAAGTCAAATACGAAGAACTGGGTGATATCTTCAGGAATTATAAAGTGCTGTCTCTTTCCCTTATACAGAACTGGTTAATTGGACCGGTTTTAATGTTTGCCCTGGCAATTTTATTTTTTAAACTTTTCCCGGGCGAAAACAACGCCAATCTGCCTTACATGTATGGAATCATCATGATTGGACTGGCACGTTGTATTGCAATGGTAATTGTTTGGAACGATCTGGCTAAAGGAGATACACAGTATGCTGCCGGGCTGGTTGCTTTTAACTCCATTTTTCAGGTATTGTTTTTTTCGGTTTATGCTTACTTTTTTATTGCCGTTTTACCGGGTTGGTTTGGAGTTCCAACCAATTCAGCTGTAGAAAATATTACAATTGGTCAAATTGCAGAAAGCGTTTTAATCTACCTTGGGATTCCTTTTGCAGCCGGATTTCTGACACGTTTTGTTCTTGTCAGGATAAAAAATAAAGAATGGTATCAACAAAAGTTCATTCCCAAAATCAGTCCGATTACTTTGGTTGCACTTTTGTTTACCATTGTTGTGATGTTCTCTCTTAAAGGAGAGTACATTATCAAAATACCGCTTGATGTTGTGCTTGTAGCCGTTCCTTTGCTTATTTATTTTATCGTGATGTTTTTGGTTTCATTTTTTATGGGGAAGAAGATTGGAGCAGATTATCCTCAAACCGTAACGCTTTCGTTTACCGCAGCCAGCAATAACTTTGAACTCGCAATTGCAGTTGCCATCGCCATTTTTGGTATGAATTCGGGTGAAGCTTTTGCTGCAGTAATTGGTCCACTGGTAGAGGTACCTGTTATGATTGCATTGGTAAATGTCGCTCTCAAACTGAAACGAACATTCAATTAATTTTCAGTTTATTCAGGAATGCGCTTGTTCCCCTGCAGTAAAAAATCGTGTAGTCGGATAAGCAAACTGAATATCTTTTTCAGGTTTAAAGGAAATTAAAACTTTTTGCCAGAACTCATTTTCGCTTCCTCTTCTGCGGCGCGGATTACAAAGATATCTCACAGTTAACCTGATTCCGTATTCTTTTACGGTGGTATAAACGATGGGAGTGAGGTGTTTGTAATAGATCATATAATTCTTACTGGCTTCCAGAATTTCTTTTTGAGCTTTTACCGGAATGTCTTCGGCCAGTTCATTAATAATCTGTTCAAGAATTGATTTTGCCTTTTCCCAGTTGCTCTCAAAAGTGATGTTTACTTTTACCTCGTGCCAGATATATTCAAAGCCGGAGCTGTAATTAGCCTGAGGCTCAAGAAATACTTTTCCGTTTGGCAGATGAATGATGCGTCCTGTACTTTGGTCGGCTTCTACCCAATTTCCTATTTCAAGAACCGTGAACTGGAATGGTCGGATGTCGATTACATCACCTACATGAGTACCGATCTGTACGCGGTCGCCAACAGCAAAAGGTTTTCTGAAAATGATGAAAAACCAGCCGGCCAGGTTAGTTAGCGGGTCTTTTAGTGCAATGGCAATACCAGCTGTGAAAAGTCCCAAAAATGTCCCGAATTCTTCGAAAGCTTTGATCCAGACTGCTCCAATCAATAAAACACCCAGCGACGGAACGATAAAAGATAAAGTTCTTTTCCAGCGATACCGGACTTTTGCATCCGGACTACGCCGCCAAACTAAACGAAGAATCAAAACCCTTAATAAAGAAAGAAGAACCACGATCAGAATAGTAACAAATACTTTCTCAAGCGTTTCGGCATTTAATCCGACATGGTAGGCTAGAAAATCGTTTATTTTATTCACAATCAGGTTTAAGTTTGCTCACTGAAAATTACAAAATATTTCAATGTTGCGTTGTATGAATTATTCAATTGCCTTTTGCTTTTTGGAATGAACAAACAAAATGGTTCCCAACTCGTCGTAGCCCATCAATACGGCTTCTTTTTCGTGTTTAATCATTTCTTCACGCAACCCTATCAGTGTAAGCCCTGCATTTTTTGATTTTTCTGCTATTAATTTTCGTGCCGGCACTCCTTCTGGTTGAATAATTACATTGATGTTTTTTTCACTTATCGGAAGGCGGCCAACTACCACCAATTCTTTTAATTCGGCATGTGTCTTCTCCAATTCTTTCTGGTAGCATAATGCAAATATTTTTATTTCTGTTCTTTTTAGTTCAGGATGCCCCAGAATGATAAAACTAAGAAGGATCATCAGGTTTGAATTGTCAGTATCCAGCGAGTGAATCCATACATGAATACCATTCTTCATCACCATTGGTTTCTCTGAACAGGCAAGAATACAAATATCAAAACGGCCACTGTTGACCAAGGCAAAATTTTCGATTACTTTTTTTAGGTTATCCGGTTTTTCCTTGTCGAATTCGAAAATCACCATGTTGTTTTCCATACCGGCAACACCCGGTATCTGGATCGCCTGCGAAATAGCAGAAGTGTAAGACGGTGAAATGATGGTATCAACATATACATAGTTCTGAACCTCACTGATGCTTTCAATAATCTCTGTCATTTTTTTGTCTGATTCCTCAACCGCGTTTCGGGAATAATAGTTTTCAATCAGATGCAGGTAGGTGCCAAAACCATATTTGTAAGAGATCCAGTTTAGTAACTGGAAAGCTTTGTTTTTGTGGATGGGTTTACTAGAAATACAAATGGCGCTGGGCCTCCATTCTTTATGAGAAAGTTTGTTTCTCCGTTTCTGAAGCAGGATTTGCAAATCGCGGTTAAGTTGAAAAAGGGCATTGGCAAAAATAGATGCGAAACCTTTTCGGTTTTTGTGATAATGGTTGATATAAAGATACATGAGTGTCATTACAACTACAGCCAGTAATGCGTAGGTTGTACTTATTTTAAACATCACCCATACCGAAACAAGAAAACCTACAAGCGAAATATACCATCGCGATCGGAAAGTAGGCCGGTAAGAAGGTGAAGAGCCGAAATGGTTCAGAAATGAGATCAAACAAAGCGAACCGTAGGTGACCATAAAAAACATGGAAATGATGGAAGCCACTGCATTAACATTCCCAAGTGCAACAAAAACAAAGGCTATAACGGAGGTTACGAGAGCAGCATTTTGTGGCTCATGATCAGCAGGGTTTACAGCAGATAACCAGTGGTTGATTTTTTTTGAAGGAAGTGCATGGTCGAGGGCGAGTGCCTGCAAGGTTCTGGGGGCAACCATAAACGAACCCAGGGCCGATGATATCGTTGAGGCTGCCAGACCAAGTGGCACTACAATTACACCTGCAATGGCGATATCGCTCATAATAAGCTGTTTCCCTAGTAAATCTTCTATAGGTGCCGAGGCTGCCAGTTTAAATACTACGAAGAAATAAATGATCATGCCGGAAAGAGTGGCCAGTATCGTTCCCAGCGGGATCGATTTGGAAGGTTTCTTTAAATCACCTGATAATCCCACACCGGCTGTCATTCCCGTAAACGCAGGGAAAATAATGGCAAACACAAGAAAAAAGCTTTGGGGATTCCTGAATGCGCTATCTGAAAGCGTATAGTTGGTACTTTCTGCATGGGCGGTGTGTCCAAAGAAGAACATTACCAGTGAAATCAGTAAAATACCCACTACAACGTATAATGCTTTTACTCCCAGGTTGGCTCCTTTTTTTATAATCAATGTTGCCAATCCAATCATTACCGGAAGGCTTATAACCTGGCGGGGCAAAATAAAATCGAATTTGCCGGCAACCCAATCGAATAGAAATTCAAAGGCCTCGGTAAAGGCTATTACATAAAATGCAACGCTGATAGCCTGTGAGAAATACAACGCCATTCCAATTGTTGCGCCAATATTCAATCCGAATGATCGCGAAATAATAAAATACTCACCTCCGCCTTCTACTCGCTTATTTGTGGCTATTTCAGAGATGGCCAGTGCCGTAGGAATGGTAACGAGGTGGCCAAGCAGAATGATAAGAACGACTCCCCAAAACCCAAGTGTGCCTACTGCGTAACCAAAACGCAGGAATAAAATGGCACCAAGGATAGTTGAAATAGCGGTGAAAAAAACAGGCGCAGTGCCAAACTGGTTTATCTTTTGTGTCATATTTTACTTAAACTAACAGAGAGTGAGTTTTGTTTTTTGTCTGATTTAGTATTTGGCATAAACAGCCAGACCTTTGTTTACAAGTTCGTCATTAAGGCTTGTTTCACTGTCTTCCATTCGGATAATTCCAATATATCGACCATATTTTCCCACATCTTTTTCTGTTTCAATAATCACTTTGTTTTGGTTGTCTTCCATTCTCTGAATCACATAATTTTTTGCTTCCATCCCTTTTTTATACTCTTCTGAATCTTTCTTTACGTTGTATGTTTCAGGCGTGTTAATCCCTCTCAGTCTGATACGTTGGTTTGTGGTGATTTTAAAACCGAGATCGATTACCAGATCTATCGTATCTCCATCCACTACCCGGTCAACAGTTGCACGATATGTATACATTTTCTTCTGTTTTAATGTTTGAATCCGTGTGATTTCAGATTCAAGATAAGCAAAGTCGGGGTATTTTTCGGGAATTATATGTGCTTTTTTTAGTCCCCGTTCGCATCTTTTAGTAAATTCGGGGAAAGAAGATTCTAACTGCTATGCCTGAACTTGAAACTTCCAGATTTGGTAACATCCGGCAACTTTCTCTCATCATCGCACCATTACTAAGTATTGCGATAATGATTTTTGCGGACCTCGATCCAGGAAATCCTAAACTTACCTATTGTTTTGCTCTTGCCATATTAATGGCATTTTGGTGGATTACGGAAGCTGTACCACTTGCGGTTACTGCACTGCTTCCGGTGGCTTTATTTCCTCTGTTTGGAATTGTGGATGGGAAAACCGTGTCTTCCCTGTATTTTAATTACATCATTTTCCTGTTTCTGGGTGGTTTTTTAATGGCTTTTGCCATGGAACGTTGGAATCTTCACCGAAGGATCGCACTAAAGATTTTAATTTTATTTGGTATCAGTCCGGGAAAAATATTGTTGGGATTTATGCTGTCTACCGCATTTTTATCCATGTGGATGTCAAATACGGCTACAGCCATGATGATGGTTCCGATTGCTTTGTCAATCATATTTAAGCTGGAGGAAAGCCTGGGCGAAAAAAAGATGGGAAAATATGGTCTTGGGCTGCTCTTTGGAATTGCATACTCTTCTTCCATCGGAGGAATTGCTACCCTTGTTGGAACACCTCCCAATGCCTTGTTTGCAAGTGTATCCAGTATCATTTTTAAAGAAATGCCTGAAATTACTTTTGCCAATTGGTTTATTTTTGCGTTCCCGGTAACTGTTCTGATATTTATAATATCCTGGTTTTTATTGTATTTTATGTACAAACCACGCGAGAGCTGGCAACATGTTCAGATTGATGAATTTAGAAGAGAATATGCCGCACTCGGGAAAATGAAACAGGAAGAACGGATTGTCCTGATTCTATTTATCATCCTGGCTTTTTTGTGGATTTTTAGGGCAGGAATTACGATTCAGTCGTTTACAATTCCCGGGTGGTCACAATTATTAAAAGAGCCTTCTTACATAAACGATGGAACCGTTGCCATTTTTGTTTCCCTGCTTTTATTTATGATCCCGTCAAAATCGAAATCAGGAACAAAACTTATGGATTGGGAGACCGCAAAAAAAATTCCATGGGGAATAATATTGCTTTTTGGAGGTGGTTTCGCCCTTGCTGAAGGATTTGTACAGTCTGGGCTTTCAGTTTGGTTTGGAGAACAATTATCAGGCCTGGCGAATGTACCTTCAATTGTTATCACTTTATCAGTGGTGACAATGATGTCGTTTCTTACTGAACTGACTTCGAATGTTGCCAGTACAGAAATGATTCTTCCCATTCTTGCCGGATTATCTACAACAATAAAGATGAATCCGTTGCTATTGATGATTCCTGCAACCATTGCGGCATCACTCGCATTTATGCTTCCTGTAGCCACTCCCCCCAACGCCATAATTTTCGGGACAAACCGATTACAGGTAAAAGATATGGTTAAAACCGGGTTTATACTGAATTTGTGTGGTGTTATTATTGCCACCTTGATCATGTACTTTTGGGGTACTATTGTTTTTGATATTCAGGTAACTGAATTTCCTGATTGGGCTGGTAGTGCTCTTTTGCAGAAATAGACGCCATAAAATTCATGAGAAATACCACATTAACTTTCAAAAAGATTTAATAAGTTTATCCGGGATCTAAAATAATATCAAAAAACATTAACTATGAGCACTAACAGAAGAACCTTCCTGAAGCACATTGGAATAGGGGCCGGCGTGGCTGCAACCACTCCTTTCGTTTCTTCATGCACCAATGGTAAGGTTCAAGAGGAAAAGATGGCCTTTATTCGCGAGTCTGCGGAGTATGCCCCTGAAATGAAATTCAATATGTGTGGTTATGCTGCACCAAAATTAGATAAAGTAAGAATTGGCTTTGTGGGTATTGGAGATCGTGGTTCTGGTGCTGTGGAGCGAATGACTTATATCGATGGTGTTGAGATTGTTGCACTTTGCGATGTACGCCAGGCAGCTGTTGACGGTGGTCAGAAGATTCTGGAAGAAGCAGGTTTGCCAAGGGCTAAAGAATACGTTGGAAGTGAAACGGATTTTAAACGCTTATGTGAAGATGGAATTTGCGACCTGATTTACACGGCAACTCCGTGGCAATGGCATGTGCCGGTAGCTTTGGCGGCGATGGAAGGAGGTGCACATGCAGCTGTTGAAGTGTCGGCAGCCAAAACAATGGATGAGTGCTGGCAGATGGTCGAGACTTCGGAACGTACCAAAAAACACTGTGTAATTTTGGAGAATTGTTGTTACGATTTCTTTGAATTACTGACGTTGAATATGGTTCGTCAGGGAATGTTTGGTGATTTGATCCATGGAGAAGGCGCTTATATTCACGACCTTGATTACTGGCTTTTCAATAAACCCGAAGACGATAAAATGACCGACGGCGCTTATTATAAAATGTGGCGTATGCATGAGAATACCAGGAAAGCTAATGTTTATCCCACACATGGTTTAGGCCCGATTTGTCAGGCCATGAATATCAACCGCGGCGATAAAATGGATTACCTTACTGCTATGATGGGAGACGATTTTACACTGAGACAGAAAATCGAAGAAAAAGCAAAAGAAGATCCATTCTTTGAACAATTTCTAGGTTGGGATATGAGGGGAAATATGGATATGCAAATGATACGTACCAACAAGGGGCGTACGATCCTGATTCAGCACGATGTGTCTTCACCAAGACCTTATTCAAGGATTCACCAATTAAGTGGAACGAAAGCATTTGCTCAAAAATACCCGATTGAACAAATTGCTTTTGGACATCAGGTTGCCGACGAAGATGAAATGAAAGAAATTCAGGAAAAATATACTCCGGAGATTGTTCGCCGGGTAGGAGAGATGGCAAAAAAAGTTGGTGGTCATGGTGGAATGGACTTTATCATGGACTGGCGCCTTATTGATTGTTTGCGAAACGGTTTGCCTATGGATATGGATGTTTACGATGCTGCAGCCTGGAGTTGTATTACACCTTTAAGCGAGTGGTCCATTGCAAACGGTTCAGCACCAATCGCTATTCCTGATTTTACCCGTGGAGCCTGGAAAACCAACAAACCGGTTGATTTAAGTTTGAAAGAAGGAGGTAATACAGGTGTCAGAAATCTTGTAAAAGCTGCCGAAGGACAATTGGATATTTAGCTTGTTTCGAAATAGAATGAAAAGCCGCTGTTAAGCGGCTTTTTACTTTTAGAAATAAAAATATTCAGGGATATATTTTCCATTTATTGGCAAAATTAGTTACCACCTTTTTTAAGTAGTTTTTTGAGATCTTTAAAGCTTTTGATCTCGGGTTCATTTTCATCCGGCTCGTTTCCTTCATCGTCCGG
>DAOPJR010000111.1:0-10431 GCA_035399765.1 Draconibacterium sp.
CTTTGTCTTCCTTTTCTAACTAACTGTTGAATAGTTGGCATAAATACCTGTTTTTTATATAGTTAATAATCAATTCTCAAAACGGACTGCAAAAGTATGCAAAAATCCTTTATTATCAATCGTTTCGCGAGGGAAAAGCACAGTTTTCCCCTAAAAACGGCTCGCAAAAGTACGAATTTTAATTTATCTGCATAATCTTTTGTGCTTTTTTTTGAAAAAATTAAGAATGAAATGAATTGAGAAAGAAAAGTTTAGAGTTTAAAGTTAGTCGACAACTGAAGCTATCAGGCAAAGGATCCGATCTCTGTAAAAGGAACGGATCTTTTGCTTCACATAAAACCATATTTTAAAAAACGTTCGTAGTAATAAATTACAGGATATGATTTAACCCTGTTCTTAGAAATTCTTTGTCAGATCATTATTTACAGATTAAAACAGGACGATTTATGTTTAATTTGTAATTTTGTTTCCAAGGCGACAATGCTTGACTAACATACTGAAAACCAAATAATATAAAAGTTGTCGGTTAAATTTATTATGGTATTCTGATGGCTAAGGTAATTATCGGGATTCATGGTTTAGGAAATAAACCACCCAGGAATTTGCTGAAGAATTGGTGGCAAATGGCCATTGAGGAAGGATTAAGAAAATGGAAAAACGAAATTCCGGCTTATTCTTTTGAGTTGGTTTACTGGGCTGATATTTTGCACGAGAATCCACTCGACGAAAATTGCACTGATAAAGAAGATCCTCTTTTTCTGGATGAAAAATATCTTCCTTCATCGGGAAACTATGTACCGGAAGATCATTCTAAACGAAAAAAAATTCTGGATTTCCTTGGCAGGGAAATGAACTCCATATTTTTAAACGACGATTTTTCTTTGAACTATTCATTTCTGACTGATGCTATTGTACGTCATTTTTTTACAGATCTCGACAAGTATTATAAAGACACGCTGGATGTAAAAACATCGAAGAATGTAAAAGATTTAATTCGGCAACGAACAGCAGAAATGATTCGAAAACACCAAAAGGATGAAATACTGGTTATTGCGCATTCCATGGGTTCCATAATCGCGTACGATGTACTGGCATTCGACATTCCCGATATTACCATTGACACACTGATAACAATTGGTTCACCGCTGGGATTGCCGGTAGTTAAAAGCAAAATTGCTGCTGAAAGAAAAATAAAACAAAAAGACACCGGACAATTAGCCGCTCCTTCCAATATTAAAAAGCACTGGTTCAATTTTTCTGATTTGGAAGATAAGGTGGCTATTAACTACCAGCTTTCTGACGATTATTCAGAAAATACCAGCCAGGTAAAACCAATCGATTTTGAAGTACATAACGATTATGAAATTGACGGGGAACCAAACCCGCATAAATCGTACGGATATTTACGAACACAGGAGTTTTCTGATAAGGTGTATATTTTTCTGACAACGAAAAAACCGTCTTTCTGGAAGCGTATTATCAAAAAAATCAGACAATTATTAAAACTGCGTACTGGGACTGAATACTGATCACTGTTTTACCCGTTCTTTCCAAAGCGCCTTTAAAGGATTAAAGAAACGCTGGATTAAAAGCAGGTCTTCAGTAATGATTTCAGCTTCACCGGTCAATTGATTTTGCATTTGAAGTGTGTGATTATAATTGGTCACAAGACCGTTTGGAAACTCAACCTCTACCATATAAAAGTTGTCTTCAGGAACTAATGAAACACTTTTAACTTTTCCCCGAACCATCCCAAATTCCATATACGGATAATTGTCGAATTTTACATTCACCGACTGACCTTCCTGAACCTTACCCGAACCACGAACCTGAAGTTCCACTTTTCCGATCACTTCTCCCTCGTCATCAGGAATAACATTAAAAGCCCGGTCGCCTTCCGTGATATTCTGGTTCTCGGCATAAAACTTATTAAACGACACGGTACCATCGATCGGAGAACGCAATAAATAAGTCAGGAACCAATTGCTCGATGCACTTTTCAGGTTATTAAAAGCTTCGAGTAAAGCCGATTGATATTGTATTTTTAAATCGAGGTATTCCTTTTCATTCTCGATGATTTTTTGGTCTAATTCACTGATATCAATTTGTTGTTGTGCCAAATCGGACCGTAAACCATCGAGCTCCGATTTTTTGGAAAGCATCTCTGCTTCTGCCTTTTCAAGCTCAGTGGTGGCAACCACTTCTCCTGCCACCAGTTTTTTCTGCCTTTCGTAATTTCGTTGTTTAATCTGGTATTCCTGATCAACCGCATTTTTTTGTTCCCACATCCGGTCGTATAACATCCTGGCATTCCTGGATTGATTTTTAAACGACTCTTCGCGAAGTGTATAATAATTCCGCTGGTTAAATTCCTTAAGTTCTTCGAATTTGGTTAAAAACTGCGAATAATACTCCTGAACAGGTCCGAGCTGCAAAGCTTTCTTTAAATGAACATCCGGTGTAAAATTTAAAGTGTCAAAATCAGGTTGTAGCTCATTAATTATGGTTTCAAGTTGAAGAATATCAAAATAATTGGCAGGATTCTCAATTAACGCAATCACTTCACCGGCTTCTACTTTATCCTTGTCTTTGACAAATAGCTGAACGATTTTTCCCGTGGCGCGTGCCACAAGAGTAGCAGGAGGATTCTCGGTTGTTACCACTATTTTCGACCGTAAAATATCGGGATAATGAAATACAAAAGTGGATGCAATGATCAATGCGAAAATTACAACAAAAACCAGTATCCCGTAACGAACCAGCCACGAAGGAACTCCTCCAAGTATTTCCTGCACTTCGCCGGAACGAATTTCTATTTTATTGTCATCAGCCACTATAAATTGTTCTAATGTTAAATTGTTCTATTGCCAAACTGTTTCTGTTGTCAGATTCATTTTAGGACAGCTAATATTTCAATTTTTCGTTTGTGTAATTTATCAAATTATAAATCTCTTTTCGTAACGACTGAATCGTATTCATATAAACTGAACTTACTTGGTTCGTTATCAATTCCCGAACTGAAGATTTTCTGATCCAGTCATCTGTCTCTTCCAAAGAACCCATAGCTATTCTGTAAAACCTAACTTTATCCTTTTTCGAATAACGGCCAAATCCTTCCGCAATATTGGCTGAAATTGAATCTGTTGCCCTTACAAATTGTTTCCCAACCGTATCTTTTGAAAAATAGTCCCATTTGAGAACCTCCATCCAAATTTCATTAGAGAATTCAAAAGCCATTTTGTAGGCACTTATTTTATCAAGGGTTAAGAACTCCTTCTCCACAATTTAACAATTTTTCAGTTCGACAATTTTTCAATTTCCTAGTTCTAATTGATTTCTTACCAGTTCGAAATATTTTCCTTTTTTACCGATCAATTCATCGTGAGTACCCTTTTCAACAATTTTACCGGCTTCCAAAACAACAATCTGGTCGGCATTTTTAACCGTACTTAACCGGTGTGCCACAACAACTACCGTTTTCCCTTTGGTAATTTTCTCCATGTTCTCCATGATCATGCGTTCGTTGTTGGCATCGAGCGCGTTGGTGGCCTCATCGAAGAAAAGGTATTCAGGCGATTTGTAAATAGCCCGGGCAATCAGAATTCGTTGTTTCTGCCCCTGGCTCAATCCGACTCCTTCCTGCCCGATTTTTGTGTTATAGCTCAGTGGCAGTGATTCGATGTAATCCTGAATATTGGCCATTTTAACCGCATTCAGCATCCGGTCTTTATCGATAACGTCATCATTCACAACAATATTCTTGGCGATGCTGTCAGAAAAAATAAAACCGTCCTGCATTACAACTCCACAGTTATTTCGCCATATTTTTGGTGAGAAATTCGCCAGCCGTGTCCCTCCGATTTTGATATCTCCTTCAATTGGCGGATAAAATCCAAGCAGAAGCTTTATCAAAGTTGTCTTTCCACTCCCACTTGTACCGACAATGGCTGTTGTTTTATTTTCAGGAATATCCAAGTTGATATTATTCAAAACCTTAGGCGAGCGCGGACCTTCGTACTGAAAAACCAGCTTTGAAATATTAATGCTTTTGTTTTCCGGTAAATTCCTCACATAGGAAGCTTCTGCATCGCTTTCATCCTTCTTATCGTGTATTTCGGCTAATCTTTCAAGGCTGATTTTTGCATCTTGCGCGCTATGCATAAACTGAATAAGTTGCCGAAGCGGAGAATTCAATTGTCCTATTATATATTGTATAGCCAACATCATACCCAAAGTAAGTTGTCCATTCACAACAGCTGTGGCAGAAATGATAATAATTAGGATATTCTTTGTTTCATTTATGAAAACCGATCCGGCATCCTGGTATTGCTGAAGTGCCAGACTCTTTACGCTTACTTTGAATAATCCGGCTTGCACACGCTCCCACTCCCATCGTTTTTCCTTCTCGTAGTTGTTCAGTTTTATCTCCTGCATGCCATTGATGATCTGAATCAGCTTACTCTGGTTTTCCGAAAGTTTGCTGAAGCGTTTGTAATCAAGTTCTCTGCGGCGTTTCATAAAAATGTAGATCCACACAAAATACAGTGCAGATCCTATTATAAAAATCAGAAAGATAGTCCAGCTGTAAATGGCCAAAACAATTGCGAAAATCACCAGACTGAAAACAGAAAACAATATCCCAATCGACTGAGCAGTAAGAAAACGTTCAATGCGGTCGTGGTCTTCAATACGCTGCAGAATGTCACCAATCATTTTCGAATCGAAGAAACCAAGCGGCAATTTCATCAGCTTGATTAAAAAGTCAGAAATAATGGAAATATTGATTCGCGTACTGATGTGCAGCAAAATCCACGACCGGATAAATTCAACCGACATCCGGCTGGCAAACAAAACGAGTTGTGCAATTAAAACCAGGTAAATAAAACCAATGTTCTGGGTGTTAATACCAATGTCAACAACACTTTGCGTTAAGAAAGGCAGCGCCAGTTGGATCAAGCTTCCCAGCAAAAATCCCAGCAATAACTGGTAAACTAGTTTCCGATACGGCTTCAAATAGTTCAGTACAAACTGGAAACCGGTCCGCTTTACCTTTTCATCTGCTTCCTGGTAAAAATCGGGAGTAGGCTGTAAAAGCAGGCAAACGCCTTTTTCTTCGCCACCCGAAACAGTCGACAACCATTTTTCTTTGAATTCCTTTTCAGAGTATTCAAGCCGGCCAAAGGCAGGGTCAGCCACAAAGATCTTCCCGTTCTTAATCTTGTACACCACCACAAAATGCTCTTGTCCCCAATGTGCAATACAGGGAAGCGGAGCTTCTTTCTTTAGCTGTTCGAAAGTGATCTTCACGCCCATGGTACGCATCCCGATACTTTCGCCGGCATCACTGATTCCGAGTAATGAAACGCCTTCCCGGGTGATATACGATTTTTCACGGAGTGATTCGGTGGTATAATGTTTCCCGTAATATTTAGCCACCATGCGCAAACAGGAAGGCCCGCAATCCATTGCATCAAACTGTTGATAAAACGGGAACTTAGCCATAATTTAGTTTTGTTGCGGAAAGATAGAAAAAATTTTGGCTGGCACTATTCAATCAGTGGCCGACTTATAAACGTTGATATGAGGAAAAACTATAGAAACGTGTTTCAATATTCCTGTTTTATTGAAATTACACGCTTAAAATAATTTGTCTGGAATCAGGGAAATACAACAAACAAGCTGTTTTCCACCACTATTCATTAACATTTGTTTGATTTAAATAAGATTTGTTGGCTTGTTTTCTATTGAATATCAAGATACATTGCGGATAGAAAACAGCAAACTAAACAATAGACATGAATAACAAGTCAGAAACTTAACTCAATTTTTGAAGTCTGCTTATAGTCAGGATATTAAACATTCCTCAATATCCAATTCAGACACAAATTGCATGCGACACAAACCCGAAACAAGAGATTAGACCAAACCATATTCACACATATTCAAAAAAAATACGGTTTTAAAGTATGGTATTTTTAGTGATGGTTGTATTAACTATAATTTGATTTCAGCCTGAAAGCAAACAATTTTCAGAAAACAAAAAACAAATGAACTGTATTCTACTCGAAAAACCACATAACGGAAATCAATTGCAGGACTTTATCCAATCGATTCCGTATTTTAACCTGGTTTCGTACTGCTCTTCGGTATTTGACGCTTACGAAATTCTGCAAACACGTAAAATTGACCTCATTTTTATTGATAACGATTTGCCCCGGGTGTCGGGAATTGACTTTATAAATAGTATCGAACACAAACCCATGGTGGTAATGTGTTCTTCTAAAGCCGAAGTTGCTGTGGATGCATTTAACATTAATGCACTCGATTTTTTACTGAAACCAATCAGTTTCGAACGATTCCTGAAAACAGCGAACAAAGCTTTTGAGTGCTCAAATCGATTGAAGAAACTGCCCGGATCGGAGAATCAAACCGACCGGACGATCCAGTTAAATGATTCAATTTTGGTGAAAACCGATTATCAGACCATTATGGTTAAACTGGACAACATTTTATATATTGAAGGGTTGAAAGATTACATTAAAATACACACTGCCGAAAGCAACAAACCAATTATCACGCTTAATTCATTAAAGAAATTGCAGCAGAACCTTCCATCGGAGCGCTTTTCAAGAGTACATAAATCTTATATCGTTGGACTATATCATATTACTGCCATTAATAAAGCTCAGGTGATGATCGGAGAGAAATACATCCCGATTGGGGAAAGCTATAAAAACTTTTTCATGGAAAAACTACAGGAAATGCGTGTCTAGCTTAGTTGGCATATTTTTTCAAACAAGTTGTGGGGGCAATTTAAAATGATTGTCCCCTTTTTATTTTTTGAGCTTGAAGAAGTGTGGAACTATTTGTAAAAGTATTTAATTGGAAGGACTGAATCGTTGCTTTGTTTAATCAAATTTACGACGAATAAAAGCCAGCTCGTTGAGACTAAAACCAACATTCATCAAAATGAATTTTTCTTCTACCAGGTTATTTGCTTTGGTCCCGCTCCACCCCCCGGTTAACGAGAAGTTGATATTTGAAATGTGTCCCGGCAAAGGAATACCTACACCCAAAGTCATACTTTTTTTATCGATAGAAGCTCCTCCCAGTTTTAGATACGAGCGCGTGTAATTCACTCCAAAACGGTAAGTCCAGTTTTTATAGGTTGGATTCATTACACTAAATTTCCATGGCATAAATTCTGCTCCCAGAGCAACTCGGTGAAGATCAACAAAATCACCGTTCTGTGTCGGGTATTCAACCTCCGACCAATCCTGAAAATTATAATCGAGTGCAATTTTATATTTTTCGGGCTTTTCCATGGCCACACCAATCCCTGCAATATTCGGAACAGTAAGGTAATAGCCTTTCGATTCCTGTTCTTCTATAATCGAATTGGAATTATCATAAACAGTGAGGTAATGTTTTGATTTAAGATCCTGTGACGGGGCAAAGGTTAAACCAATAGAAAATTCATTTTGATCTGTTTTAAACGAATACTGCAAACCAAAATCGAAATACAAACTTCGCAGATAGTCGTTCCTGTTAATTAGTAAGGTTGGTACCAGACTAGTCCCGATAACATTTTCTTCCTGCATTAATGTACCGAACATAAAAGACATGTTCATTCCCAGTGAGAGATATTTCCCAACCCGAACTGCATTCCCGAAGTAAAACTGTGAAATACCACCACTTCCGGCGTAATTCGAATAATACTCAGAAGTGGTCCCTTGTACGTAATTCTTTTTCAGAATATTGTAGTTGATGGTACTAAACGGAACTACTCCAAAAGAACCCGCAAGCCAGTTTGTATAACGAAATCCCAAGCCAATGTGATTTAAATTCCCTGTAAATCCATTCTGAGTTTCATCAGATGTGCCCAAGCTATAGGCTTTTCCTGCAATTCCAAATTCGGAAAGAATTCGCAAGCTGTCCATTCCTGTGTACGAAGCAGGGTTCAGATTGTTAATATAATTCCCAGATTTAAGCGCGATTCCGGCATCGCCCATTCCTGTGTTCACACTAAAACCACGACTTTGAATCTCGCCCGGGCCAAATACAGAATATGGCGAAACAGTATTCTGACCTTTTGAAAAATGAGGTAAACCCAGAATAAAAACAAAAACCGGGAAAATTATTTTATACATCAGATTATCTATCATTACAAGTCTTCATTATTCAAATAATGCAACATAAATATTCAGAACAGGACGGTACTGTGAACTACTTCGGGCATCAATAACCAGGCGATTCAGACTGCTTTTAAATTCTGTTTCCGGAACGCTTATTATTATTCCCAAATCATTATCAACATAACCGCTACTTAATTCATTGGACAAAAACTCCGTGAGATCAAGAGTGTAGTAATTGTATTCATTATAAATATCATCGGAATAATAATTTGAATAAATCGTTTCCAAATTACTATTCTGTATCTCCGACATGAGATTGTTGTACTTGTCAGTATAGTACATTAATAATTGTTCCGGAGGATTTATTTCCTTATCACTAACCGGGTATACACGCAAAGACAATTCGGCTTTGTACATAAAACTCAAATTATCGTATTCAAGTAAACGCTGAATCCCTGGAATATTAACACGCATCACAATTCCGGCTCCTGCTTCAATAAAAGCCTTATTCCCTGTTTGTGACGAAGGGATAGCTTCCCGCTGAGTGTTTAGCATTTCTATGTCTGTTCCGTTCCTGTCACAGTCAATATGGTTGAAATAATTTCCGGTTGTGCCAAAAGAAAAATGGTGTGTTTTTCCCGTTCTTGTCAAGCCGGGGACATGTGTATGCAAGGATACTTTTGTGGTTGTATCTGGCAAAAAGGATAATACCGCTGTATTCTGATCGTCAGAAACAATTACAAGACCTTTAAAAAACTCTTTAAAATCATCGTCAGATGTGATATCATCTTCGCTATTTTTCATTTTTTCAAAAAATTCCAGTCCCAGACTATCATCCAGCCGCATTACCAGGCTATCATCCCTGTAAGGTCTGGGAGTATATGTTATCTCCCCAAGCGGTGTATCATTGTACTTAAACGAAGTGGTATTGTATATTGCTCCATTTTCATCAATTTCAATTTCTTCCACCAATCGATAAACTTTAAGCATCTGTGGCTGTAATGTGTCACCATATGCCAACCCACCACAACTTAAAACTAGTGTCAATGAATCATACGCTTCTACTATTGAATCATATTCATCTTTTGCCATAGATATATCATCCGGGAGGTCCAACTGGAAATATGTAGTTGCCGCAAGAGTTCCAAACTCAGAGTCTGTATACCTTCCTACCAACAAATTTTCTGCTGATGAAGTTTCAATAGAATCGATAAGTATCGTGTTCAGATTAACCGAAAAAGTATCAATCAATACAAAAGTTGTTTGGGATTTAATATACTGATCGACTTTTGATCCAATTATATCATCGTTGCTGGTGCAACCGAACAATAAAATTGGTATTAACGTCCAAAGCATTCTTCTCTTCATAAACCGAAATTTTACCCAAATGAAGAAAAGTTTGACGACCGGCAGAAAAATTATATACCAACCCCGAACATCGATAGATAAGCACGTTATTTGTATTTCTTTTAAAGCTTTTTAACGCCCCAAAAAGCCTGCTCTGAAATAGTAACCCTTTTGAAAGAGACATTTTGCGGGTTGATCGATACTTTTTTCGACTTCGTATAAATTCCTTTTTTCTGAGTTTTCTGACACATAGGTTTGTGTTGGAAATCATGAAAAGAATGCAGGAATAATTCTGTAAATAAAAGGAAAGAAACAATTAACTCATGTTCGGAATGAGCAATTCGCGGTTTGCTGTTTCCATGACTTAGCTCAAAATTTAAAATAGTATAGAATGAAAAAGTATTGGATCATTTTGTTTGTATTTTCTCTGTTTATTGCCTCTTGTTCCAATGACGATGAGGAAGATTTAGTGGGAGACTGGTGGAAGAGTTCAGGACTGGACGGTGTAGCCCGAAGCGAAGCCGTTGGCTTTGTAATCAATGATAAATTCTATATCGGGACAGGATACGACGGTGATGATCGTTTAACCGACTTTTGGGAATACAATCCAACAACAGATTACTGGACCCGCAAAGCCGACTTTCCGGGAACAGCCAGAAACGGTGCTGTAGGAATAGCAGTTAACGGCAAAGGATACGTTGGTACCGGTTACGACGGGGATAATGCCTTAAATGACTTTTATGAATATGATCCTGAAACCAATGTATGGACAAAAATTCAGGATTTCCCCGGAATAGCCAGATATGATGCAGTTACATTTGCTATTGGAGACAAACTGTATGTTGGAACCGGGAAGGATGATGACAAACTCCTTTACAAAGATTTTTATGCCTACAATACCAGTACACAAGCATGGGAAGATGTAAACAGTTTGAGAGGTGATAAAAGA
>DAOPJR010000112.1:0-2041 GCA_035399765.1 Draconibacterium sp.
ATTCACACCATGTAAGGAAGGGTGCAATTTAGCATTCAACATGCTGGTAAACAACAGGTTCGATGCCCCCGTCTTTTACTGAGATTGACAAAACAGTATAGAACCAAAAAATCAGATAAACGGGAATGTCTCGTTAAATTTTGTTTGTTGAAGAATAGCTTGTTATGAACATCCAAATAAGAAAGTCGACTGTTGAAGACCTGGATTTCCTGGTCAAACTTGAAAACGCCTGTTTTCTTCCTTTTCAACGCACTTCGAGAAAAAACATCAAACATAGTATTTTAAGTGATTTTCAGGATGTATTGATCGCCGAGACCAACGGGCGGGAGAAAGAACCAATCGGATCGATGGTACTTTTCAAATATCAGCGGAGTGTGCGCATATATTCAGTGGCAATTTTACCTGCATTCCAAAAAAAAGGGTATGGCGAAATTTTACTGAAGCATGTTTTTGAACTGGCAAACCGAAATGGTTATGAAAAAATAGGACTTGAAGCCAGCGCTGCAGATAACAAATTAATAAAGTGGTATAAAAAAAGAGGTTTTGAGGTAATAAAAACCATCACTGATTATTATGCTCCCGGGCAGGATGCCATAAAAATGGAATACATCACCCGAAGTGATCTCCAATCAGGGAAAACTTCAAATATTATCGTAATCAACCAGCCATACAAATGGACATTTCCTGAAGTGGAAGCCCGGATTATTACAGTTAAAGAGTATATCAGCGACCCGATTTACCAAAACAGTACTGAATTCAGGGTATTCAATCTCTGCAGTTCCTATAAGTATCAAAGTTACGGGTACTATGTTTCGTTGCTGGCATCGGCACGGGGACAAAGGGTGATACCGAGCATTGCTACCATTCGTGATTTCAGGCTTATTAACGTGGTTCATTCCGCTGCATTCGACATCGACGAAGAGATTAATCAATCACTAAACAAGGAAAAGGCAAACAGTTTTTCGCTTAAGGTATTTTTCGGTCAAACCAGCACCCGTGGATTTAAATCACTGGCAATGAAACTCTACCAGCTTTTCGAAGCTCCGCTTTTTAAAGTTGATTTTGTGAAGCATGACAAATGGTTGATAAAAGATATTCATGTTCTTACACTGCCCAAACTCGAAAATGGCGACCTTGATCATATGTACCATTTCGCACAGAAATATTTCAGCAAAAAACGTTTCAGTCAACCTAAACTTACCAACTTTAAATACGACCTCGCAATCCTGGTTGATCCGGCCGAAGAAACACCACCGTCGAACCAGCAGGCTCTGACGAAATTTAAAACTGCAGCCAATAAACTGGGAATGTATGTTGAATTCATCACCAGAAAGGACATTGATAAGATTAATGAATTTGACGCGGTTTTTATTCGCGAAACCACTAATGTAAACGACTATACTTACGAGTTTTCAAGAATGGCCTATGCTGAAGGGCTTGTAGTGATAGATGACCCATGGTCGATTTTGAAGTGTTCGAATAAGATCTATCAGAATGAAATTTTCAGGAAACATAAAATTCAGACACCGCAAACCACGGTTTTCACCAAAAATCTTTTCAATAAAAAAATGCTGGACGAGATTGCATACCCGGTAGTTCTAAAACAACCTGACAGTGCTTTTTCTCTGGGAGTTTTTAAAGTGAATAACCCACAGGAAGCGATGGAAGCGCTCGACCGTTTATTTAAAAAATCGGACATGGTTGTGTGTCAGGAATTTGTGTATTCAGAGTTTGACTGGAGGATTGGAATCCTGGATAATAAACCACTTTTTGCATGCAAATATTACATGTCGCAAAACCACTGGCAAATCTATAACTGGAAAAGCAAAGACGAAGAAATGGCTGGTGATGCTGAAACACTGTCCCTTGAAGAAGTGCCCGAAGCAGTAATCAAAACAGCCTTGAAAGCAGCCTCAATTATCGGTGACGGATTATATGGCGTTGACTTAAAAAAGATTGATGGGAAAGTGTACGTAGTGGAAGTGAACGACAACCCAAACATTGATTATGGAATCGAGGATTTTGTTTCAGGAAATGCGCT
>DAOPJR010000112.1:2141-10105 GCA_035399765.1 Draconibacterium sp.
ACTTCGCGCAGATTGGCTTTTCTCAAGGCCGGAACCCGCCTAAGAACAAGTCCGTTAAGGTGATATTCAAGATAAATATGAAGGTATTTGTCGTGCACATACTCAAGGTAATTCATCAAATTAAAATCATAACTGTACAATCCAAAAGTCTCATTACCTCGCGGAATGTCGAGTAAAGTATAAGGCAGTTTTCCAAGCCATGCCCCTGTCTCAAGCGCATAATCGAAGCGGGTCATTCCCAGATAAACTTCATCTTTAATAGTAGCAGCAACTCTTCCATAATAGTTAATTCCGTTTCCTGAATTGACCCGTCCGGCTCCAAGAGTAAAATGTACAATCGGATAATCGGTTCCCATGTACATACGAAGAAATCCATCATCGATTACTTTTTCCTCGCGAGAGAAACGTGTATCCAAACTAATTTCTGTAGCTGAAATTGAGCTTACCGGTTCACCGTTTCTCATAAAGGGATAAAATTCGGGAGAATAATGTTTATTATGACTTACAGTCAGTTTGTTCAATAAACCCGGATACCATTCGTGTTCGTAACGCGCAGTTAGCTTTTGTTCACGAAACATTTCATCCAGCGGACTTCGCTTAAATATTTCAGAAATTAGGTTATTTTCTGTCGGACTAAATGCATTTTCGTAGAGATACAGAATTTTTTCATTTTCCCCGGTTCGGATCATTTTATCGTCATATGAAAGCGAAACTACCCGTCTCTGAACTGTTGGAAATTTATACCCCAAACCAGCCATTCCCGAGAACTTCTGAATTCTTGTACTGTATCCGAGTCCACTCCAAATCATCCAGTTCTCACTAATCTCGGTACTTGTCCGGGCTCCAAAAAAGAAACGGTGTCCTTCTACCTCGTTTGTATTAAAAAAGCTGGTATACGGCCCAATCTCGAATTTCCCAAGGTCATAATAACTCGTCATCATCATGCGGGCAAGGTTATTTAAAATTCGAACCTGACTTATATCGCTAACAGAGTCGATGGTATGTTCGAGTGTAAGTTGTTTTTGAGTCAGTTGTTCCATCCTGTTCAAACTCCAGTAGGCCGAATCGCGATTATAAGAACCGGGCAATTTAATTGTTTCATATTTGGCCCGGGGCGTCATTAGTTTTATTTCTTCCGGAGGATCAATTGTCACCTCATCAATAGTTGATGCCTGTGTGTAATAAAGCGACAAACGTTTGGCATCTTTATTCTTAATTTCAAACGGAATATAATCAAACAAGGCATCAATTTGATTTCGTTTGTAAAAAGGTGTTGAATCATTTACAAAGTAATAATTGCTTCGGAGATGCAGTTTTTTCAGAAAGTTCAGATTACTGGTGGAAGACAAATCACCATCAATTTCAACAATCGAATAATATTTGTTCTCGGTAATAAAATACCCTTTAAATGTGTTTTCTCCATTTCTGCGCGGCTGAAAATGCACACGGTAATGCATAACACCATCTACTAGTGAACTGTCGGCTAAAAAATACTTGTAATAAAACCAGCCTCCATTTGACAATGGACTGATAAAATTCTGAGTGAACAACAAAATATGATTATCGTAAAAATTCACCTCCATATCCAGGGCACTGGTGTAACCGGAAATTTCCAGATTATTGAGAATTCCAACACCACTTGTCCGGTCGGCGAGCACAGTTGATCTTGCTTTTTGAGGATCACGCTGTACTTCATTAAAAACCAGTTGTTCAGAAAAATACAGAGGAAGATAACGCGTTCCGTCTTCTGCCGCTTTAATCAGGTTGGAATTCTCTTTCAACACTTTCGAATCGAGCATTTTATCCGTAATATTATTGATCTGATACTGCCACTGCGTATATTTTTTATACGAAAATTTGTTGTACTGATCCGGATTGTTTGCTTCTTTCCGATCCATTATATGCCCGAATAATTTTCGCATTGGTCCTTCATCGGGAGCAACTTCCACTTCACCAATATCAAATACTTCTGGTAGCATCACCACACTTAACGAATTCATGTCTTCGCGTGGCAATAATTTTATCACCGATTTGTAACCGATAGCGGTAAATGAAAGCGTGTCGGTAAGTTTTGGAAAGGACATAATAAACCGTCCCAACGTATCCGTGGTAGTACCTGTAATAGTATGTTTAATGGCAATATTTACAAACGGGATTGGATCTCCTGTTTGCATGTCAGTCACTGTTCCGGTTAACATTTTTTTCTGACTGAATGCCTCTCCGGAGATCAATATCAGCAGAAAAATAAAAGTGACGACAATATTATACCTCAGACTGGCTTTATACTTTGGCATGTAATTGTTCTCTGTTTCCCTAATTATGTGATTCTTTTAAAAAAGAATCGTGCATAAAGGTGTTCAAAAAATCAATATGCTAAGTTAGCCTTCGATTCTTTTTCGCTTTTATTCGATAAAAGTTAAAATCATATCGGTAACAAGAACAAAAAACCAGATGAAAAACACCCGGTTTTGTATGTAGTTACATTAAGAATTTATTCTTTTTATGAATTCCACGTGCCCAGTAAACAAATGGAGTGTCGGCTGCTGCCACAACCCATTTCAGGAGGTAAGTGGTGATAAATATTTCAAACAAAATAGCACCTTCATATACTCCCCAAAATGCAATCAAAACAAAAACTGAACTGTCAATCAACTGCGAAACCATAGTACTCATATTGTTTCGTAACCACAGGTGATTGTCTTTTGGGAAACGGTTCTTCCAAAAATGAAAGGCCCACACATCATGGCGCTGAGAAAGCAGATAAGCAGTTAAACTTGCAACTGCTATTCGCGGCATTAAGCTAAAGATAGTACTGGTTGCATCATGCGCAACAATCGCAAAATCGTCGCCAGCCAGTGGGATAAACACAAGTGCCAGGTTCATTAGCAAAGTCATCGAAATCAAACTAAAGAAACCAATCCAAACTGCCTTTTTTGCTTCCTGCTTTCCATAATTTTCCGATAAAATATCGGTCACCAGGAAGGAAGTAGCATATACAATATTACCAAGTGTAGCTGCCAGACCGAATAATTTCACAGTCTGGATTACTTGGATATTGGCAACAATTACTGAAATCGGAATCCACATGATCAGGCCCCATTTACCAAAAAGACGATAGGCCAGAATAATGAGTAGAAAATTGGCAAGCAACATAGCCAGCCACAATAATTCATTTTGCATTTTTTTCATTTTTAGCTCGCAGGGTGATGCCACCTGCGAAAGGTTAAACAATCAAATATGGGCTGCAAATGTACTCAAAAATAGCTATTTGCAAAATCCAGGACTCATTTTGAATTATAATATTCTTATCCCATATCAACTTCACGGGAAATATAACCAGAGTAGTCTTTTATGGTTGGTTCGTATTCTTCATGAAACAATTTTGAACTCACCATAAAATCGGCAGTCGAGCGGTTTGATGCCGTTGGAATATTATACAATACGGTTATCCGGAGCAAAGCCTTTACATCTACATCATGAGGTTGTGGCTGCATTGGATCCCAGAAAAAAATCAGGATATCCACTTCTCCGTTAACAATCATTGCTCCCAATTGCTGATCACCCCCGAGCGGCCCGGATTTTAATCGCGTCACAGTTGGCGGAACAACGTTATTTTCGTTACATTTTTCTGAAAGAGTTTCTTCAACCAGTTTTCCAGTGGTTCCTGTACAAATGAGGTCATGCTGAACCAGTTCCTGCCAGTTGAACGACACCCATTCTATAATATCTTTTTTACGATTGTCGTGCGCAACAATCGCAATATTTTTTTTCTTTTTCATTGTTTTCTATTGTTAACTCAAACAAAAATTACTTTAGAATTTTACGTTCAGGAGATCAGTCTGATGGTTATTCTTCTGAGGCTTTTTTCGCATTTCCGTTAACTGGAAATACTATTAATTGTTTTCGCGACAAAGGTATAAGCATTTCGAAAACACCTTTGTACTAATTGTTGGAGAAAACGAAACTATTCAGATTTATTTAATGTTTTTGAGTCAAATCAATGAAAATCAGACTGATTACATTCAAACAATTGCCTTTATTTCATCAATCATTCGTTTTGCCAATGCATCGGCTTCAAGCGAAGTTTTAGCTTCAGCATAAATGCGGATGATCGGCTCGGTGTTCGATTTTCGAAGATGGATCCAGGAATCAGTAAAATCGATTTTTACACCATCGATATCCGTTACCTGTTCATGTGAATATTTATCCTTCATTTTGACAAGGATACCATCAACATCAATTTCAGGGGTGAGTTCGATCTTATTCTTTGAAATAAAATAATCAGGATATGTTTTTCGCAGCTCAGAACATTTCATCCCGCTTTTTGCCAGATGAGAAAGAAATAATGCTGCTCCCACCAATGCATCGCGGCCACTGTGACTGGCTGGATAAATAATTCCTCCGTTTCCTTCTCCTCCGATAATGGCATCTATCTCGCGTATTTTAGCTACCACATTTACCTCTCCCACCGCTGCGGCTTCGTATTTTTGACCATGTTTCTCGGTAACATCGCGCAAAGCACGGCTCGATGAAAGATTGGAAACCGTATTTCCCGGAGTATGCATCAATATATAATCCGATACAGCAACTAAAGTATATTCTTCGTTGAACATGCTTCCGTCTTCGTTGATAATCACCAGCCGATCCACGTCCGGATCAACCACAAAACCCACATCAACACCAGATTCACGAATAACCTCAGCTACATCAACCAGATTTTCCGGAATCGGTTCCGGAGTATGTGCAAAATGGCCGGTAGGTTCGCAATTTATTTTGACTATTTTTTTAATTCCAAGTGCTTCAAACAGGACAGGCATGGCAACTCCACCTACCGAATTCACCGCGTCAACGGCTACCGAAAAATTGGCTGAACGGATCGCTTCCACATCCACGAGTTCAAGGTTTAATACATGTTGCACATGATAATCGGTATAATCTTTTTCTGTAACCGAACCCAGCTGATCGACTTCAGCAAATAAAAAACTTTCAGCCTCAGCAATTTCAAGGATACGCTGACCTTCTTCAGCATTCAGAAATTCCCCGTTCGAATTTAAAAGCTTGAGGGCATTCCACTGTTTCGGATTGTGACTGGCGGTTAGAATAATTCCTCCGTCGGCCTGTTCGCCTGTTACAGCCAATTCGGTTGTTGGTGTTGTGGCCAGGCCAATATTAACCACATCGCACCCCATTCCACACAGTGTTGAAATGACCAGTGAGCTTACCATTTCTCCGGAAATCCGGGCATCACGCCCAACCACAATTTTTATCCTGCTTTTGCCAGCCTTTTCTTTTGCCCAGCTTGCATACGAAGCAGAAAATTTTACGACATCCAGTGGGCTCAAACCTTCTCCGGGTTTGCCACCAATGGTTCCACGAATTCCTGAAATAGATTTTATTAAGGTCATTTTATGTGTTTATTTCGTGTCAAAGATACGAATAGGAAGACTGTTTTTGAAAAACAGAAGGTTTTCAAAAGTCCTTTTCAGAGAATTACAATAATTTTATAACAAAAGCTTCTGAAAGACAATAATGACGGGGAATTTACATCTGGTATTGAATCCTATTCGATTTCAGACTCAATTTCTTCCAATTCAAGAAGCGTATCTTTTAGCTTATGAATATAGTTGCCATAGAGTTTACGAAATCCCCATCGAAGAAAGAAAAAGATAACACCGATGATGATTGCCAGAATAATTAATCCGATTATAATCACCAGAATGAGTTGTCCCGGATCAATATCGGCAAGTTGAGCCCCCTGATTTTCAATATCCATTTTCTCCCCCACATATAACCCGGAGATAAATGCCAAACCGATTGCAACCATTACAGTGGCCAGTGCTAAGTAAAACAACCGCTGGTACAATAAAAGGGTATCAATAATTTTTTGCAATGTTTCACGAAGGTCACAATTTATATCGCAGCTTCGCCTTACCCTGTAGTATTTAATAACGAAATACACAAATGTGGTAAATAGCAAAGCATTTGAGAAAACCCCAAGAAAAACCAGCCAATTAGGAATTTCTACTCCCTGTGTCATACTATCTGCCAGTTTGGGCGATACCAGAAGATCGTCGAAAGCAAAAATCAATATGAGTGCAAAAATAACGGCAAACCCAATCCTGATATTGCGATCGATGCGTCCAATCAAGCTATTTGTATGTCTACCCAGCATCTGGCGTAACTGACCTTCGTCTAATTCACGTCCGGTAGAAATTTGCCCCCACGTTTTTTTCAGATCTGTTAACTCCATATTTTATGATTCTGTATCCATCCGTTTTTTAAGCTTTCTCTTAATCCTGTTCATTTTCACCCGCACATAGTTTTGAGTAATTCCTGTTATTTCTGCAATTTCCTCGTACTTTTTATCTTCCAGATAAAGCAGAATAATTGATTTTTCTACACCGGTAAGATGATTCACTGCCCTATGCAGACTTTTAATCTGCTCCTCAGTTTCATGATCGTAGACTTCATCTTCGATCTGAAAATTCTCATACGTCAGGTGATTTTGATCGGGTCTTCTCTTGCTCTTTTTAAAATTGGTGATCGCTGTATTAAGCGCCACACGGTACATCCAGGTCGAAACCTTCGATTCCTTCCTAAAGGATGGAAACGATCTCCATAATTGCGTCACAATCTCCTGGAAAAGGTCATTCCGGTCATCATCCGTATCGCAATAAATATTGCAAACCTTGTGAATGATTCCCTGGTTCTTTTGTATTATTTGCAAGAATTCCTTTTCCAAAATCAGGGTATTAGTAACGGTTTAGCTCAATCAATTACAGGGATCAATTTAGTTTTTCAATTTTTCCAAAGTTTGAAACTTTGGAAAAACTTTATATCATCTTCAAAAACTTAATTTCCTTTTCATCCAGGAACCGGTATTTACCACGAGGCAGGTTCTTTTTTGTAAGTCCTGCGAAAAATACGCGGTCGAGTTTTTTTACCCGATAACCAAGGTGCTCGAAAATACGACGAACGATCCGGTTTTTCCCCGAATGAATTTCAATTCCAATTTCGGTTTTGTCTTCTGAGTCGATATAGCTGACAGCATCGGCAGCGATAAACCCATCTTCCAGTTCAATGCCCGAAGCAATTTGTTCCATATCAGCCTTTGTCAGTGGTTTATCCAGACTTACCTGATAAATCTTTTTCATGTTGTGACTTGGGTGAGTCAGTTTCTTCGAAAGGTCGCCATCGTTTGTAAAAAGAAGGAGTCCGGTCGTATTCCGATCCAGACGTCCAACCGGGTAAACGCGCTCTTCGCATGCATTTTTTATCAATTCCATCACGGTTCTCTCTGCATGCGGATCATCTGTGGTTGTTACAAAATCCTTGGGCTTATTCAGAAGTAAATAAACTTTTCTCTCGGCACTCAGCAATCTTCCGTCAAAACGAACTTCATCGCCCGGCATTACACGGGTTCCCAGTTCATTTACCTGTTTCCCGTTAATAGTGACCACGCCGGCAGTTATATATGTGTCTGCTTCGCGGCGTGAACAAACTCCGGCATTCGCAATAAAACGATTTAAACGCATTCCTTCCGCATTCAGAGTTTTACTGGCAGGAATTCTTTCCCGTGTTGTTTCCTTCTTATCGCGTGAAAAACTCCGTTTCTCAAAAGTACGTGGTTTAAATTCTCTCTTTTTTTCGTCATTGGTGGCAGTGGCCCTTGATTTACCAATTCTTTTACCGCCGGTTTTACTTGCTGGTCTTCCACTTCTTTCAGAAACTCCACCTCTTTCTGTTTGCCCACTTCGGGCACTCGTATTTCTGTCTGGTCGGCCGGTCCTGCGTTTATCGTTTCTCCCTGTACTTTGTTGCCTGTTCATCGTTTTCAATAATTTTGTGCAAAGATCGACAAAAAATCGGATTTCGACTTTTATTCACATCAAATCCATTAACTTCGGGAATCATTTAAATTCAAACACTATGCAATCACACGAAATTGACTATAAAATTATAGG
>DAOPJR010000113.1:0-9870 GCA_035399765.1 Draconibacterium sp.
TGAATCTCGAAACAGCCGATCTTTCCAACCTGTTTGCTGCAGGATACAAATTCCCGGAAATTTTCAAGGCCAAGGCTGCTGACGGAATTACTGATCTTTACGGAGTAATCTACAAACCTTTCGATTTCGATTCGACAAAAAAATATCCGGTTGTTGAATATGTTTATCCGGGTCCTCAAACCGAAGCTGTGAATGCTGCATTTTCAGCCAGAATGGACAGAACCGACAGGTTTGCGCAACTTGGTTTTGTTGTGATTACATTGGGGAACCGCGGAGGACATCCGGGCCGATCGAAATGGTACCATAATTACGGGTACAACGATTTGCGGGATTATGGACTCGCTGACAAGAAATATGTAGCCGAACAACTGGCATACAAATACAATTATTTGGATATTGAAAGAGTTGGAATAACCGGCCATTCAGGCGGTGGTTTTATGTCTACAGCCGGGCTTTTACAATATCCTGATTTCTTTTCTGTAGCCGTTTCAGAATCAGGAAACCACGAAAACAATATTTACAACCGGTGGTGGAGCGAAAAACATCACGGGGTGAAAGAAGAGACGGATGAAAACGGTGAATCGAAATTTATTTACGATATCGAAAAAAATTCGGAGCTGGCAAAAAATCTGAAAGGACATCTTTTACTCGTAACCGGAGACATTGATAATAATGTTCATCCCGGAAATACAGTTCGGATGGCAAATGCATTGATAAAAGCCAATAAGCGTTTCGATTTTTTCCTTTTGCCTGGACAGCGTCATGCTTACGGCGATATGACGGAATATTTCTTTTGGCTAAAAGCCGACTATTTTTGTAAATACCTGATTGGCGATTATTCGATCAGTACCGATATTTTTGAAATGAACCGTGAACATAAAATGACTCCGAGCAAAAAAAGAGCAATTGACTAGTTCGAAATCCGGTATAAAAAAGGTGGCTGATATTAATCCGGCCACCTTTTTTAGCTTTATTATATTGTTTACCCTTCGGCAATTTCTGCAGCAGGTTTCTTTTTACCTTTTACACGATTTTCCATCCAGTGATATACAATTGGAAGAACCATCAAGGTTAGCATGGTTGAAGTGATCAATCCACCTATCACTACCGTTGCCAGTGGTCGTTGAACTTCAGATCCCGGGCCGGTGTTAAAGGCCATCGGGATAAAGCCAAGGCTGGCTACCAATGCGGTCATCAATACCGGTCGTAATCGATCTGCTGCACCTAACACAATCAAATCGGTGAGAGAACCTTTTTTTGTTTTCCTGATCTCGTTAATGTGATCGATTAACACAATACCATTGAGTACCGCCACCCCAAATAAAGCCACAAAACCAATACTTGCCGATACCGACAGGTACATTCCTCTTATCCATAAAAGGAAGATCCCCCCGGAAAGGGCAAACGGCAGGTTCAGCAAAATCAGAATGGCATATTTCATTTTACCGAAGTTGAGGTACAAAAGACCAATAATAATGAAAATGGAAAGCGGCACAACCAGAAGCAGATGCCTCATCGCGCGCTGCTGGTTTTCGAAAGTACCCCCATAATCGACAAAATAACCTGCGGGAATATTTGCTTCCTGAATAATTTCATTTTGCAGATTGGCTACGTAAGATCCTAAATCAATGTCCTTGATATTAATTCCAACGATCAACCGGCGCCAACCATTTTCACGTTGAATTTCACGGGGACCTTCCTGTAAAATAATGTTAGCTACACGTTTTAACGGCACATAATCGCCACTTGGTAAATGTACCGGAACATCCTGAATTTTATCCAGTTGATCACGTATATCAGCCGGGTAACGCACTGCAATTCCAAAACGTCGTTGGCCTTCGTACAACTGCCCAACTTCCTGCCCGCCAATTCCGGCTTCAATTACCTGCTGTACATCATCCACATTCAAGCCAAAAGAAGCGACAGCTTCCCGATCAATTTCAACGGTGAGGTATGGTTGCCCAACTGTTTGTTCAACATAAAAATTATCGGTTCCTTCCAATTTCGGTAACAAGTTGGAAATTCGTTCACCAATGTTACTTAAAACATCCAGGTCCTCCCCGTAAATTTTCACTGCCAAATCGGATTTTACACCACTGGTTAGCTCATCAACACGCATGGCAATGGGTTGAGTGAAGTTATATGAAAGTCCGGGTTCTGTTTGTAAATATGGTTCTATCTGCGCAAGAATGTCTTCTTTGGTCATTCCTTTTCTCCACTCCTCAGTTGGTTTCAGAATCACCCAAACGTCGGTTTGATGCACACCCATCCAGTCGTTAGCCAGGTCTGAGCGACCGGTTTTGGGTACTACTGTCTGAATTTCAGGAATATTCTGAACGAGCTTTCCTGCCAGCCAGTTGGCATTTTCTATCGATTCATTCAACGTAACCGAAGGCATTCGTACCTGTTCGATCAAAATTGAACCTTCGTCGAGTTCAGGAATAAATTCGGTACCAAGTCGGGTCATTAAGAAAACCGATGCAGCGAAAAGTAATCCTGCCCACAAAGCCACAAACCACTTTCGGTTCATGTATATATTTAGTTGTTTCTGATAGATGGGCTTTAAAAAGTTGATTAAATAATTCTTCCTGACCTTTACTCCTTTTCTGAATACAATGGATGAGATGGCCGGGACAAAAATCAGTGCAAGTAACAAGGATCCCAAAACGGCAGCCGCCACTGTAATTGCCATCGGCCGAAATAAAATTCCTTCCATGCCACTAAAAGTCATGATCGGTACATACACCATCAGAATGATAAGTACCCCGAAAAAGATAGGCCGTACAACCTGGATTGCAGATTTTCGAATGATTTCATCTTTATCTTTCCCTTTGTCGGTTTGCAGTCCGTGAACAATGTTTTCCACCATCACAACCGAACCATCAACCACCATCCCGAAGTCGATAGCACCTAAACTCATCAGGTTGGCTGCCAGGCCAAATTCGCGCATTCCGATAAAAGCAAAAAGCATCGAAAACGGAATAACCATTGCAACGATAATCGCTCCGGAAATTTCTCCCAGCAACAACAAAAGAACCGCTATTACCAAAAACCCGCCCTCTAAAAGGTTGGTAGAAATGGTCGAGGTTGTTCTGCTGATCAAATCCGATTGATCATAAAATTTTTCAATAGATACACCTTCCGGTAGATTTTTATTGATATTATCTATTTTTTCCTCAATACCAGCAATAACATTTCTTCCGTTACCGCCACGCAACATCATTACAATTCCGGTTACAATTTCGCCTTTACCGTCCTGTGTTACGCCACCCTGACGAATTTGTGTTCCGATTTCCACTGCAGCAACATCTTTTATAAAAACGGGTTTATTATCGATGTTGGTGACCACAATATTTTCAAGGTCATCCACTTTATTTATCTGGCCAACACCCCGTATAATAAATTGCTCACCGTTGTGTTCCAGGTAGTTTCCGCCGGAAACACTGTTGTTGCTCGAAATGGCAGCAATCACATCGGAAATACCTATACCGAACATGCGTAAGCGCCCGGGTTGAACGATTACATTGTATTGTTTCACGAAACCGCCGAAAGAGTTGATTTCGGTCACGCCTTTCACTACTTTTAGTTGCGGTGCGATCAACCAGTCCTGTATTTCGCGGAGTTCTGTGAGCGAATAATTTTCGCCATGAACCACATACTGATAAATTTCTCCCAGAGCTGTAGTAATTGGCCCCAATTGCGGACTTGACACATCGGGCGGCAATTCATCGGTGATGGATTGCAAACGCTGACTTACCATTTGCCGCGCAAAATAGATGTCGGTTTTTTCTTCAAATTCCACAGTAACGGCCGACAAGCCAAATTGCGAAATGGATCTTACCTGAGCTACATCCGGTAAGCCGTTCATAGCTGTTTCTATTGGATAACTCACCAGTTTTTCCACATCGTACGGAGAGTATCTGCCGGCTTTGGTTATAACCAGAACCTGCACCGGAGTTACATCGGGAAGCGAGTTAATCGGAAGCTGAATGAGTGAAAAATATCCGGCAACTGCCATTAGAACAACTAAAGAAAGTGCTACAAATTTTTGCCGGACACTAAATGTTACTATTTGATTTAACATGGTGTTTTTCCTTTCTTTATTATTCTTCGGAGATGATATCAAAACGAGATAATGCTTTTAAACTAAACACATTGGAAGTAGCAACCTCTTCTCCCTTCGTTAATCCTCCGTTCACAAAAACATTCTGATCGCGAATTTCTGAAACCTGAATCAAGCGTTTTTCAAAAATGCCATTCCCTTTTTTCACAAAAACAACCGGGTCGTTACCATCGTAGGTAAGCGTTTCAACCGGAATCGCAATAATCTCTCTTTGTGAAGATGTCGTAATGGAAAGCCGAACATTTTCTCCAGGTTTTGGCCAACCTTCATAAGTAGGTACAATAATATTTGCAATCACCGACCGACTGTTCTCATCAAGTCCCGGATTGATGGAAGTTATGGTTGCATTAAGCAGATTTTCCTGGTTTTCGCGTTTGAAAACCGAAACAGGATCACCCACATTAATCAAACGGGCATCGTCGGGAGAGAGATACGCACGAATCAGTACATCCCGGGTATCCAGTATGCGTGAAAGGTTTTCCAGTGCATTTACCGATTGCCCCAATTCCACAAAATTCTTTTCAATAACACCATCGATGGATGAATAAATCTTTAACACCGGGTTAATATTCCCTTCCTGAGAGAATGAACTAATCTCGGTATCAGAAACACCAACTGCGCGTAATTTTGAATAAGCTGCACGTAACGAAGTTGTTGCCCGATCGAATTCTGTAGTTGCCGTTTCCAATTCACTTGTTGAGGTAATGGTCTCTTCTACCAACTGTTTGATCCGGTTAAGTCGGTTGGTTTGATACCTTTCTTCGGCAAATGCCAGTAAATATTCTGATACTAGGTTTCCAAATTCGAGACTTTGTATTTCAAAAAGCACTTCGCCTTTTTTTACCCAATGTCCCTCGAAACCGTGTATGGAACTGATTCTTCCGTTAATTGGTGTACTAATAATACTTCCATGGTTTGGAGCTGCAAATACAACTCCAGGTGCAGATACCGCATAATCGATAAAGTTGTTGGTTACTTCTATTGTTTCGATTTTAAGCTCATTCTGCTCTTTCTCTGAAAGCTGTACGAGTTTTACCTCTGCCTCATCCGATTGCAAAGAGGGTGGTAATTCAGTCTGCTCCTGCGCTGTTTGAGCAGGTTGTTGATTGTTCGATCCGCAGGACATTAAGATTCCTCCTAATCCTGCCAGGATAAATAATGTTTTTATTTTTTTCATGAGAATATGAATTTCGGGATAATGCCTCTAGTAAACTAAATCTTGATCCAGGTATTTTTCAAGGGTTACCAGCTGTATGTAGTAATCGCGTAATGCCTGTAAATATCTTTCTTCACTTGTTAAGTACGTTTGTTGTGCGTTTAAAAGGTTCAGCAAATCAACTTCTCCCAACTGATAAGCCCGCATGCTCATACTTCTAAGATGCTCTGCCTTTTCCTTCATGTTGGTGTTGTAGCGTTGAATAATCGACCGGCTGACTGAATAATTATGCCAGGCATATTCAATTTGCTTTTTCATTGTCAGTCTAACTTCCTGCTGTTTCCACTGAATTTCGTCTTGTCTGGCCATTGCCATGTTAATTTTTCCCCGCTGGTCTAATGGATACCAAATTGGAATTCGAAGACCAACTTCGAAACCGTTGAAATTGTAGCCGGTTCCGTAATCCTGTTTATATAGGTTCAAACGAATGTTGGGCAAGATGTTGCTTTTAGCCTCTTTTAAGAAATAATCGGTAGCCTGTAATTCATTTTGAGTCGCCATAAATTGTGGCTGCTTTTCCTGAACTTCGAGAGTCATAATCTGAGAAATCTCAATATCAGTCGCCTGCAAAGTATCCGAAAACTGAATACTGTACTGCTGATCCGGCACGGGTAAACCCATCGAAAAAAACAAGGCATACCTGGCCTGGTGCAGAATCCAAACGGTCTGGTCGAGATCGTTTTTGGCCTGATCAAGCCGAAGTTCAGCATTCGCCAGATCGATGCCGTTTCCCATTCCCATTTCAAACTTGGTGTAAACTGCATTGTAAAGTTCCTGTGCCAGATCTAACTGGTGCTGTCGCGATTGTTGTAAATGTAATGCGTAAACGACTTCTACGTAATAACTTTTTACTTCCGCCTTAATTTCATTCTCCCTGGCTTTTACCCGGTACCGAAGTGCCTGCAATTCCTGGGCAAGTCCCTTCAAGCGATAAGCAGTTGTTAACGGAAAATCAATTTCCTGGGAAATGGTAAAACGCTTTTCAGCAAACGGATCACCGGGACCGGTAGAAATACCCTCCTTAAAATAACTGATCTCGGGAGCCGAGACTCCGGTTTCAGTTCTCCACATGTTTTCCTTTTGCTGAAGTTGTGCGTGTAATTGCTGGAGCTCTGCGTTTCTCGTATAGGCTGATTCTACTGCCTGTTGAATGGTTAGTAAAGAATTCTGGCCGTAACCATTGAAAAACACGAATAAAAATCCGATTAAAAAAATAAAATGTTTGTTCATTGAGTATTGTTGGTTTTTGTACTAAGTTATGGATAATTAAACTTTTTACATAAAAATTAGTTTAATGCCAATCGCTGTCTTTTTTCAGCTTTTTTCCTGTAATATTTCAGCCTAATCGTTATTGGACACATTTTTATCGAATTCCTTGCGCTTACCTGTTCTATTAAAATAAAAAATAATTTTCCCAGAAATGTGTTTTTCAAATTCTAAATATCCTTTATTATCAATACATAGAGCCGTTTTATAATGAACTATGGGTATATATTTTTCGTCACTTCTTTAATCTCAGAAAAGGGAAAAAGCTTCCTGGAAGGTGTATATTATCCCGTGATTCTTGCACCATACAATAACTTAACATTGATCAATCTTTGATGCTTCATTTGAAAAGGACATTTATTTTTGCCGCAAAATCTATATATGTAGATGTTTAGATGTCTGAAAATCGAAAATTACAATAAAAATGGAAAAGATTTTAATTATTGGAGGTGTTGCAGCTGGAGCTACTGCAGCCGCTAAAGCCCGTCGAATTTCGCCCGACGCGCAGATTACAATGCTTGAAGCCGGACCGGATGTTTCATTTGCCAACTGTGGTTTACCCTACTACATTGCCGGCGATATAGATAGCCGTTCGAAACTGATCCTGCAAAGCCCGGACAGTTTTAACGAACAATACCAGGTTAAAGTACACACAAACACCTTGGTTCAATCGATCGACCGTACTGAAAAAATGGTTCGCACGATTAATTTGAACACCGGTGTCGAAAATTTCTTCCAGTATACAAAACTTATTCTCGCCCAGGGAGGCAGACCGATTGTTCCTGATCTTCCCGGAGCAGATCAGGAACATGTTTTTAGCTTGTGGACTTTGGAAGACATGGACAAAATTGATGCTCACCTGAAAAACAACAATCCCAAAACAGCGGTAGTTGTTGGTGGTGGTTTTATTGGATTGGAAATGGTGGAAGCTCTGGTAAAAAGAGGATTAAAGGTTCATGTGGTTGAAAAAATGCAACATGTAATGGCCATTCTCGAAGCAGAAACTGCCGGTTTTATTACGCGAGAATTAAAAGCATACGGCGTAGGCGTTCACACAAATATTGCAGTTGAAAAAATCAATTCTAACTCGGTAACTCTGGATAACGGAAAAACACTGGAAGCTGATATGGTACTGCTTTCAATTGGTGTTCGTCCTACTTTGCAACTGGCAAAAGATGCTGGTCTTGAAATTGGTGAAGCTGGTGGTTTGTTGGTAAATGACAAACTGCAAACTTCCGATCCTGATATTTTTGCCGCCGGTGATATGGTAGAAATTGAACACCGTGTAAGCGATAAAAAAGTACGTATTCCGCTGGCAGGTCCTGCAAACCGTCAGGGAAGAATAGCTGCTGAAAATGCACTGGGAGGAAACCACAGTTACAAAGGTTCAATCGGAACTTCAGTGGTTCGTGTTTTCGAAGCTGTAGCCGGGACAACCGGACTTTCGCTAAAACAGGCACGCGCTGCAGGCATCGATGCCGATGCGGTTGTAGTTCACAAAGAAGCTTTTACTTCCTACTATCCCGGTTCTGAAAACGTAAGCGTAATGCTGGTTTACGATAAAAAAACCGGTGTTGTTTTGGGAGGTCAAACTGCCGGATACAAAGGCGCCGACAAACGTTTGGATGTGATTGCTACGGCTTGCGCTGCCAAACTAACAGTAAGCGATCTTGCAGATGTTGATTTTGCTTATTCTCCACCCATCGGAACAGCCAACGATGCCATGAACATGGCCGCTTATGTTGCCGAAAACAAAATGTCGGGTTATGGTCCTTCAATACTCGTTTCAGAATTGGATGATTATATTGAAAAACAGGGACAGCTTATCGTTTTAGATCTCCGCGATTTATTCGCTAATCAGAAAAGTAAAATGAACGGTGCTTATCATTTGCCGCTTGAACAGTTGCATCCCAACCTTGAAAGAATTCCTAAAGACATTCCTATTCTCGTTTACGATGAAACCGGTAAAAAAGGCCACCAGGCAGTTCGTATTCTTTTAGGAGCGGGTTGCCAGGAAGTAAAAAATATTTCAGGTGGACACACTTCTCTTCAACGTTTTGCGATTACGAACGGATTCAGAAATATTCAGATGATTCCACTACCCATCGAGAAAAAAACGATTGGCGAGAAAGTAATGGAAGAGACCGAAACCAACAAAAATGTCAGTCAAAAAGAACTGAAGCGTTTGGTTATTGATGTACGTACCCCGGGCGAATTCCGAAGTGGTGCTTTCCCCGATGCCATTAACATTCCATTGGATCAAATGATGTCAGGGCAAATCGATCTTGGCGTTGATAACGATCAGGAAATCATCGTTTATTGCGCAACCGGTGCACGCAGTGCCTACGCCATGCAGGTTTTGCGCCGTCATGGATTTTCGAATGTGACTGATGGTGGCGGCATTTCATCCATGATGTCGAGATATTGATCCAATTCAAGAAGAGTATATTTCAGAAAAGGCTGGTTTGTCAATTAACGAACCGGCTTTTTTTATTCATATTAGCACCGTTTTATGAAGTTCATTGTTATTAAAACTCAAATCAATTTTGATTTTGAATTGTTCTTTTTGTGAAGTGGTTACTTTTGAATAAAAATAATTCCAGGTGTCAGCAGTTTTGCACATAAAAAACATGGTTTGTCCGCGTTGTATCGAAACAGTGCAATCAATCATGGAATCCAATGGTCTTCAGGTAGAATCGATTAAACTGGGTTCTGTTGAAATCGATCAATTACCATCGGATTCGCAGCTTGACACCTTATCTTCAGAACTGAAAAACAGAGGATTTGAGCTTTTACAAGACAGAAAAAGCCAGATCGTTGAACAGGTAAAATCGGAAATAATCCTATGGATTCATCAAAATCAGGAATTGAGTATTCCAACTGAAAATTTATCAGATCAACTTGCCCGAAAACTGCGAATGGATTATTCTGCCCTGAGTCATATTTTTTCTGCTTCGGTGGGCCTGACCATTGAGAAATATGCCATCCTGCAGAAAATTGAGAAGGTAAAAGAACTTCTTTCCTACGATGAACTAACTGTCAGTGAAATTGCATTCAAACTGGGTTACAGCAGTGTTGCACATCTTTCTTCACAATTCAAAAAAGAAACCGGAATGACGCCGGGACAGTTTAAAAAATTGAAAGATCAGAATAGAAAAACGCTTGACAGTATCGGAAGTTGAACTCATTCATCAAAATCTTACAATTCTTTTCAAAAATTATATAAAAACTTACAGCTCCGATAATCTTATTTTTGTGAAAAATA
>DAOPJR010000114.1:0-7199 GCA_035399765.1 Draconibacterium sp.
ACAAATAATTATGAAAAAACTTATCCTCGTTGTAATCATGTTGTTCTCGCTGAACACTTTCGCGCAAAAACTGGATTCAACAGCTTTAATCCTGATCGATATCCAGTATTTCTATTTTCCGGGCGGAGATATGCCGCTTGTTGAACCCGAAGCAGCTGCTTTACAGGCTCAAAGAGTACTGGAGTATTTTCGTAAAAACAAGGGTCTGGTAGTTCATGTAAAACATGCGCACGAACCGGGTGGTAATATTCATGAGTTGGTTAAACCTGTGGATGGTGAAAAGATTTTCACGAAAAAAGAAGTAAACAGTTTCCTGGGTACCGGATTGGATAACTATTTAAAAGAAAACCATATTAAATATGTGGTGCTTGCCGGAATGCAAACACACATGTGCCTTGAAGGGGGAACCCGTGCCGCCCACGACCTGGGTTATCAATGCACCGTAATTGAAGATGCCTGTGCCACCCGCGACCTAAAATATGGTGAAAGGGTGATAAAAGCTGTTGATGTGCACGCTTCAACGCTGGCTACCTTAAAAAACTATGCTAAGATTGTAACTACCGAAGAATTTCTGAAGTAATCAGTTGGATTGCTCAGGTCGGTAACCAATCATCCACTTAATGCCGAACTGATCGGTTAACATACCAAAATATTCGCCCCAGAACGTTTGTTGAACAGGCATATCGGTTTTCCCGTTCTGAACCAGTTCTTCAAATAAACGATTCACTTCATCTTCTGATTCAACTGAAACAGAAACAGAGAAATTATTTCCCTGAACATGGTATTTTGACCAATCGCTGCCTCCGTCACTTCCCATTAAAACACTATCACCAATTGGCAATGCCACATGCATAATTTTTTCTTTGTCAGCAGGATTTGGAGCCTGTCCACTACCTGGAGGGAAGTCGCCAAAACGACTAAATGCCAAAAATTCAGTTTGAAATACAGCTTTGTAATAGTTAAAAGCCTCTTCACAGTTGCCATTAAACAAAAGATAAACATTTGCCTTCTTCATGGTATTTGTTCTTTATTCTATCTAATAACATTTCTGTTTCATATTTGGTTTGTACCGCAACCTGAAAAATACGGAAACAATATACCTTTCTGAATTTCAGAATGTACAAAGAATAAAGATTAAAACTGATAATAAATCCCGGTAAACAGACCCAGCCGATACGGTTTATAAGAGACATCCGGATTAGTATTGATGGAGTTCAGGTAATAACTCATTCGTGGTTCAAGCGATAGTGAAAAATGTGTCCCCATTGAATAGCTGACTCCCATTCCAACGGTTCCCGAAAGATTAAGTGTTGAGATGCTTTCCGTAGTTCCTACATTCTGCTTCCCATAATCTGATTGGATAAAAACATTATTCCCGACAACTAAACCGGCATTTAATCCTCCCATCAGGTCAATCCCGAATTTCCCGTCAACAACCCGGTAGCGCAGGTACATGGGTATTTCAATAAAATCGAATTGTTGCGTGAACTCACCGTTGGTTATCAATGTAGCTGTATTTAAATCACGACCATCAGTCTTCGCCGAGAGTTCAGCCCCTTGTGGTGTCTGATTTAAATTAACCACACCTGCAGTACTGTTCATGATCATTCCCTCGCGTTTAAGTTCCACTGTATTGGCATATACCGGATCATTACCTGAATATTCAGCATTACCGGAAAGAAAATCATAACTGGGTGACAAATTAAATAAGCCATTTGAAGAACCCGCACTTTGTGAATTCTGTGCGTAATACACCCCACTTTCGATTCGCAGCTTTTTACCCGTTTTATATTGAACAGATACTCCACCTCCCACGTTTCGGACTCCACCTTCGGAGTTGGTGCTCATATTGCCGGAATAGCTGGCCGAATAAGAAGAAGTGTGAGCTGCATATCCCGGAGAAAGATGGGCACCAACAATCCATCCGTGTTCAGGTTTATTTTCCTGTTTGAGCTTTTGGATGTTGCCGACTATCAAAACCTCATCATGCGCAGAGATGCCGCGTTTTTCTTCTTGTTTTCCCTGAATCTGTGTAACAAGCAAAGGCTGATTTTCCTGATCAAACTCTGCGGTTTTAGTCGCCAGGTATTCAACATTCCATTCTTCTCTTTTGCTCGTTGTTATTACCTCAGATTCTGTTTCAGTATTAACATCTACATTTTTTACAACAAATGTGCGAGCAGCTTTGTGTGTTTCCGATTCAGAACGACCAGTCTGAACATTGCTTTTTGCAATTACCGGCTGTTCCTGATTTTGAGATACTGATTTCTGATTTTGAGGCTGTGATTCTGTTTGATTCTGATTATTTTCCTGCACCTTGGGTTGTTCCACCATGGATGGAAGTACCTGCTTCGAATGATCGTTAATTAACCAGCCGGCCAGAAATGCAATTACCACCACTGCCGCTGCAGCGATCCAACCGAATGCAGCAATCCGCTTTCGCCTTTTGCCGGCGGCCAGTTCTCCGCTGATTTCGCCCCATAAATGAACAGGAGGCTCTACCGAAAAATCCTCGAATTTTTCACGGATAGTTTTGTCGATATTTGTTCGTTCGCTCATCAGGCTGTGTTGTTGTTTTTTCCTGCTTCGCCGTACAGTTTTTTAACTTTATCTTTTAAAATATCTCTCGATCTGGACAAGTTTGATTTGGAAGTTCCCACCGAAATATTCATTTCGCGACTAATTTCCTCATGATTCATTCCCTCCATCACATACAGGTTGAAAACCATTCGGTATCTGGGCGGAAGCTGCTGTATTAAAACCAGGAGTTCCTGTGCCGAAATTTCTGCCAGCACATCATCCGTAGCATGCGAATCGGCATATAAAACCATATCTTCCACGGGGTACATCGTCTGTTGCTTTCTGAATTTCTCCAGCGAAACATTTACCATGATCTTCCTCATCCAACCTTCAAAAGAACCTTCGTGCCTGAAACTTTTAATACTTGAATAAACCTTAATAAATCCTTCGTGCAGGTTATCTTCAGCTTCGGTTCTATCCTTGGCATAGCGCAGACAAATTCCAAACATTTTGGGAGCAAATGTTCGGTAGAGTTGTTCCTGCGCCTTTATATTCCCTGAGGCACATTCGTTTATTATTTGTTTCAGGTCTTCCAAAATACAATGCAAATGTGCCACAAAAGTAAGGAATAATGCCGAATCGAGTTAGCGGCTCATCCTGTCATTTGCCATCTTGCTGCACGATTATTTTCTCTGTTCTGATTGAAGATGATACTTTACGTAAAAAGGTTGCGTCGCCTGTAAATTTTTTACCATTACCCTTGTTACCTGATTTTGCCGTAACTTTATTTCCTGATTTCAGAATGATCTCATTTAGCTGACGCAACCTTTTATAGCGGTATTGCATCAATACGTAAGGTCTGAATTTCTAAAAAATAATTCCAGTTATGAAAACAATATTTGTATTACTCAGTATCACTTGTCTGGTTAGTTTTGCCTCATGTAATTCAATAGAAAGCGAACCAAATCAGGATAAAAAGATAGAACTTGACAGCAAATCAGCCCAACTGGTGGAAGCCAACAATGAATTTGGTCTCGAACTGTTCAGAAAAATTACTGAATCAAGCACACAGGAGAACCTAATGATTTCTCCGCTGAGTGTTTCGCTGGCACTTGGAATGGCATACAATGGCGCCAACGGTGATACAAAAACCGAAATGGAAGAATTGCTACGCGTAAACGGCCTGACAACTGAACAAATCAACGCTTCATACCAAATGTTGATACAAGCGCTTCAGTCGCTTGACGAGGATGTAACTTTCGAAATTGCCAATGCCATTTATTACATGAACGGATTCTCTGTTAAACAGAATTTTCTGGATTTAAATAAAACATATTACGATGCTGAAGTGGACGACCTCGACTTTTCAAGCCCGTCGGCACTCGAAACCATTAACGGCTGGGTGGCTGAAAAAACGCACGATAAAATCACAAAAATTCTGGATCAACTCTCACCCTACGACCGAATGGTACTGCTTAACGCCATTTATTTTTACGGAAACTGGACTACTCATTTCGACGAAAACGGAACGCAAATGAAAGAATTCTACCTTTCTGACGGATCGGCTAAAGAAGTGGAGACCATGAGCAAAGAAGATAAACTGCCTTATTCTACCAATGATTTATTTAGTGCGGTTCAGATTCCTTACGGAACCGGACAATACAACATGACCATACTTTTACCGCAAAGTGGAAAAACTTCGGGAGATGTGATTGAATCGCTGAATAACGAAAACTGGAAAAACTGGTCCAAAGATTTTGAAGAAACAGAACATGTGGTTGTGAATCTCCCTCGGTTTAAATTTGGCTTTGAAACAGGCTTAAATAATATTCTGAAAGAAATGGGAATGGTAAAAGCTTTTAGCGACACCGAAGCCAATTTCTCAAATATTTCAGATCAGTTTTTGTATATCAGCTCTGTTATTCACAAAACCTATATCGATGTAAATGAAACCGGAACGGAAGCGGCAGCTGTTACCGCTGTGGTTTTTACCACTAACAGCATTGGCAACGAACCGCCCAAAACCTATTTTACGGTAAACCGTCCATTTGTTTTTGCCATTACCGAAAAAGACACCGGTGCCATCTTATTTATCGGAGAAGTACAAAATCCGGTATACGAAGACTAAAAATGAAAAATGCGCGTTATAAGAAAAAGCCGCAAAGCCATGAAGCAAGTAATCGTTATATTATCCTTGTTTTTATTTTTTGTGTCGTGCAACGATGTACCGTTGGATAGTGCCAAAGTTTCTGACGTGGGAACTGTTATCGATTATGCCGGCGCAGGTGATTGCCGGATTATCATTGAACTGGAGAGCGGAATCCGAATCCAACCCATGTTTTATCCTGATAGTTTTGTTTTTGCCCAGGGACAGCAGGTACTCGTTGATTATACCGTTCTTAACAATGTAAACACCGGTTGTGATCGTGGTTTGCCTTGTGAAATTTCCTACATCGAAGAGTTAGCCTGTGCACCTTATATCGATCTTTACTTTGAGAATTATGATAGTCTGGCACGGGATCCTGTTTATTTGCACGAAGCGTATATGGATGGCGATTGCCTGTATTTCAAATTATCATACAGTGGTGGTTGTCAGGAGCATACCGTTGATTTGGCACGAATGCACCCCTGGACCCCAGGAAATGAAGCAATTGCTTCTTTTGAAATCAGGCACAACGGAAACGATGATTTGTGCGAAGCCTGGTACACACGCGAATTTCGTTACGATCTTTCTCCGTTAAAAAAAGAAGGTATTAAGCAGTTTGTTCTTACTGCCAAATTAATAAATGATGAAGTTTATGCGAAAATATTCAATTTAAATTAGGAAAGATATTCCTAAGATTTGCTGCACAGTTGGTTCTATAAGCTGCTTCATTTGAGGCAGCTTTTTTACTTTAGGAAATAAAGTACTGCTAAAGGTTAGATAATTTTCTAAAATTTGTCTTAAATTACCACAGCAAACCATAAAAGACTCCGGATGAAACGCTTTTTTACACTTTCTCCTTTCCTTTTTCTTTTAATCGCATTCTTCTCGTGTGTAAAACCAGAGAATGCAACAGAAGATTTTTATACCACTTTATCAGCTGAGATTCCTGTTACAGTTGTAGACACAACGATGACTGCCGACTCTGTCCTTGTTTTTAACTCCTTTTCTGACACGATAACTGAATCACTGGAAAACCATGAAGGTGTAAAAGACTATCTCGATTTAATAAAGAGAATAGAGTGTAATGAAGTAAATATTGAATTTAACGGCTTACTGGGTAATCAAATAATAGAAAAAGCAGATGTATATGTAGAAGGCATTGGAATAATTGCAACAATTGAAAATATAAATCCTTCCAATTATATCTTTACTCCTGATGTGAACAGTTCAGTACTTATACAAATTGCCTATTTATTGTACCTCGATAAACAATTGACAGTAATAGTTTCAGGCACAACAAACCAGGCTCCCATGAATTTTATAACTAATATTTACTTCGACCTGCACATTGAAGCCAGTCCACTTTAAGAAGACAGACCAATGGTAAGCAATAACTGTTACTTCCTTAAGTAGCAGGCTTTGCATTTTTAAGAATCACTTTTTTATGGCAATAAAAGATATTTTATTACTGGGTGATCCGCGGTTGTACGAAGTTGCAGAAACGGTGAATTGGGAAGAAATGAAAAAACTGCAACCCAAAATACAACTCATGTGGGATAGTATACTTGATATACGAAATACCTACGGATTCGGCCGTGCTATTGCCGCTCCACAAATTGGGGTTCAGAAACGAATTATCGCAATATATATTGACAAGCCGGAAGTGATGATCAACCCTGAAATTTTGGATAAAAGTGATGAGATGTTTGAAATGTGGGACGATTGTATGAGTTTTCCGAATCTGCTTGTTAAAGTTCTGCGACACCGGTGGATTAAGATTTCCTATTTCGATTTAAACCGGAATTATCATGAAGAAGTGCTGAAAGACGATATGTCGGAACTAATCCAACATGAATATGATCACCTGGACGGAATCCTCGCGACACAACGAGCTATCGACACTAAATCGTTTCGATGGAAGACATAAAAAAGGGTGCAGAAAAACTCCACACCCTTATGATAGTATACTGTTATTGGTTTAAAAAATGCTAAACGTAAGTCCGGCTGACATAACAAAAGTAGTTTTAGCGTAGTTATTTTCATAACTTGAAATCGAATTTCCACTCAAATCAGGATATCCGGGATAACTAAAAGTAACTTTATCGTCTTGATAGAAAGTATTTGATACACCTAAATCAAGTTTTATTTTATCAGTAATTCCCCAAACAATACCACCACCCAGAGTATATGAAGAATTACTGAAACTTAAATCGTTTTGGTAACTAGCGTTAACTCCTGTCTGAGAACTCAATCCTCCAAGGCTAACACCAAAATTATCGCTAACGTTAAACTGAAGCCCTAAGGCAATTTCGTAAGAATTATTATCAATTTCACGGTGTCTTATTTTTGTTGGATCTTCTGTTGCCCAAACCGCAATATCATTTACATTGTTCCCCCAATCAACACCTTTGTCAAAATACAGGTTGTAAGACAACTGGGCTTCCAACCAATCCAACCCTTTATAACCAACTCCTATTGAAAGAATCGCCGGAATATCACTACTAACTCCTGAGCCCCACAAATCATAATTACT
>DAOPJR010000114.1:7299-9678 GCA_035399765.1 Draconibacterium sp.
TAACCATCATACACGTTTTTAGCGGGCATCCAACGCACACCACCATAAACCGATAACTGGTCATTAATAGCATAAGTAGCTCCAAACTGAATTCCCCAGATGATTGAACTACCGTTAAAATATATATTCGCATCATATCCGGTAACTCCCAGACCAGCTAGCAATGTTCTGGTTTGCGAAATCGGAATCTCAAATGCAGGTAATCCTGTTTTAAATTCAGCAGATCCACCGCCACCAACTGGCGCTACACCAACTGAAAATGCCCACTTGTCTTTTTTATAAGTTGTATAAAAATCAGGAAATACCGGAGCAAAAGTTTTTCCTTTGTAAGTATCATTATTCAACAGCGGGAAGCCTGATGTAATTTCCCGATCCTGCCAGATCGTTTGGCTCGAAAAATAGAAATGCCAACCATCTTCCAGTTTAATTAAACCCGCAGGGTTGTAAAATACAGCATCTATGTCTAACGAGGCGTTACGAGACAACATACGTGTATACTGTGCACTTTGGTTGTAGTTAGTTAAAATACCACCTGCAAAAGCTAGTTGAAGTAGCATCATAAATGCCACCGACAATGCGATTTTTTTCATATAATTAAATTTTGTTCTTTTGAAATTTACCCTCATGAATCTTGTAGTAATGGGAAATTATCAGTTTCTGTAGCTAATTTTGAAAAGCAAATATAGAACTAATTATCACATGACAAAACATTCGGTGCTGATTAACAGTAAGTTATAAACTTTTTGAACAAATTCGTACAAAAGTTCAATTTTTGCATAAAAAAACCCGAAGTATATACTCCGGGTTTAAACAATTGAATATTATGTTTTATTTAAATGTGAATCACTTCATCATATGCTGCAGCGGCGGCTTCCATTATTGCTTCACTCATGGTCGGGTGCGGGTGAATGGTCTTAATTAACTCATGACCTGTAATTTCCAATTTTTTAGCGACTACCAGTTCAGCTACCATTTCGGTAACATTTCCCCCAATCATATGTGCCCCAAGAAGCTCTCCGTATTTGGCATCAAAAATAAGTTTAACAAAACCATCAGTTTTTCCAGCCGCTTTCGCTTTTCCACTGGCTGAGTATGGGAATTTACCGACTTTAATTTCATACCCTGCCTCCTTAGCCTTTTGCTCGGTCATTCCAACCGACGAAACTTCGGGGCTTGTATATGTACATCCCGGGATATTACCGTAATTAACCGGATCAGGATTCATTCCCGCAATCTTTTCCACGCAGGTAATTCCTTCTGCTGAAGCCACATGTGCCAAAGCAGGACCATGAACAATATCGCCAATGGCGTAAACACCTTCCACATTGGTACGGTAATAATCGTCAACTTTTACCTTGCCCTTTTCCATTTCCACTCCGAGTTCTTCCAAACCAATATTCTCCACATTTGGTGCAATTCCAACCGCTGACAATACAACCTCCGCTTCGATGGTTTCTTCGCCTTTCTTGGTTTTTACCACTACTTTGCAAAGCTTCCCCTTGGTATCCACCGATTCGACTGATGAGCTTACCATCACCTTCATCTTGGCTTTTTTAAACGCACGTTCCAGCGTTTTAGCCACTTCTTCATCTTCATTCGGAACCAGTGTTGGCATGAACTCCACCAATGTTACTTCAGTACCGATTGAATGATAGAAATGAGCAAATTCACTTCCAATAGCACCTGAACCAACAACAACCATTGATTCCGGTTGCTTATCCAATGTCATGGCTTCGCGATAACCAATGATTTTTTTACCGTCCTGTTTCAGATTTGGTAATTCACGTGAACGTGCACCCGTTGCTAAAATAATATGCCTGGCTTCGTATTTGGTTTTCTTACCAGATTCATCTGTTACCTCAACTACGCCTTTTCCTGCGAGTTTTCCAAATCCGTTGATAACTTCAATCTTATTCTTTTTGAACAGGAATTGTATTCCTTTGCTGTTACTGTCGGCTACTTCGCGACTACGTTTGACCATAGCGTTGAAATCGGCTTTTACTTCACCGCCAATACTTACACCATAGTCGGCTGCATGTTTGGCATATTCCAGTGCCTCGGCACTTTTTAACAGCGATTTTGTCGGTATACATCCCCAGTTAAGGCAAACACCTCCAATATTTTCTTTTTCTACAACAGCAACTTTTAATCCCAATTGAGATGCCCTGATCGCAGCAACATAGCCGCCGGGACCGCTCCCAATAACTATTACATCGTAATTCATTTGTATAATTTTGTTTGTTTTGATTTTTTGATCTCTTTTTGAGTTATAATAACATCTTTAAACGCGAAAGGTTTTACAAAATTAATGGTTTTATAGTATGAACGAATCCTGTACTATGAGGTACAATTCCCAACAGATAAAGTTACACACTATTA
>DAOPJR010000115.1:0-9611 GCA_035399765.1 Draconibacterium sp.
ATTGAATCGGATTTAATTAATGAGAATCCGGTTTATTAGAAGATATTCTGTTTTTTACAACTAATTGTGAGTAAAAATAGAGTTGATCCCGGTAGATTAATCTGCCGGGATTTTATTTTTGTAAGTAGAAATAAGAACGATGACAAAAGAAATAAAAATTTATACCAAAACCGGCGACGATGGAACAACTGGTTTAGTAGGGGGGACCCGGGTTAAAAAGTACGATCTCCGATTGGAAGCATATGGTACCATTGATGAGTTAAATGCTTCGCTGGGTATGTTACGGGCGTTGGAAACCGATAGTGAAATAAAAAGTTTGTTGTTACAAATTCAGAATAAACTCTTCAATATTGGTTCCCGACTGGCGTCTGATGAAAGGGGAGAGGCTTACACAAAAGGACTGGTTATTCTCGAAAAAGACATTAAAATTCTGGAACAGGCCATTGATCAGATGGAAGAAGAGTTACCCGAACTGAAGCACTTCATTCTACCCGGTAGTGATCCTGTAGTAGCACAGTGTCATGTGGCCAGAACCGTCTGTCGACGTGCCGAACGAAGGATCGTTGAATTTGCTGAGCATGCCGAGGTTGAAAAAGAGCTTATAAAATTTATTAACCGTTTATCAGATCTGCTGTTTGTAATGGCCCGTTTTACTGGCTTTCAGAAGGGTGTTGATGAAACTAAATGGGAGTATTGATAAAAAATTTTTGTGAAAGGTATTTCGTTTTGATTTTTTGTTATATTCGCGACAATTTAAAAAACGAGTTTAACCGCAAAAATAACGAACATGTATTGGACTCTTGAACTAGCTTCGAAACTTGAAGATGCACCGTGGCCGGCCACAAAAGATGAATTGATTGACTATGCTATCCGTTCAGGTGCGCCAATGGAAGTTATCGAAAACCTGCAGGAGATCGAGGATGAAGGTGAGATGTACGAAAGTATCGAAGATATCTGGCCGGATTATCCAAGCAAAGACGATTTCTTCTTTAATGAAGACGAGTATTAACAAACTTAAAAGAATATAAGAAAGCACCTCTGGGTGCTTTTTTTATACTACAAGCTTAAAGTCTTCCAACCCGATTTTAAATATTGGCTTAAAGGAACTCCCATCCCTTTAACATCTACTCCCATTTTAGCCAGTTTTTCATCAACACCATACATTTTAGCGCAATGCAAACACGCTTCGGTTTTTACTCCTGCTTCCTGCATTTTCTTAATGTAGTCTTTTATCATTGCATTTTCAACCGCCAGTTTTGCCGATGGTCCCCAAATAATCAGAACTACCTCGTCGAACCAACCATTACGTTTTGAGTTAAATGCGTACATAAAAACCATTTTTTCTGCAACATCCGGGTCGCCGCTGGTCCATAGTACTGCCAGTTTGTTTGAATTGTGATTCATTGTTTTTTGTTTTTTATATACTTCAGTAATTCCCGAATTGGTATCAGATCAAACTCACCATATTTCTGCTCTTCAAAATTCTTAATGAATTCCTTGTTCAGCATAAAAAGTTCACTATTGAACCGATCTTGCGGAAAGGTATTTTCAGTATTAAATTCTTCGGTATCAAATTCGGTAAAATTCAATTCACAAGCCGAAAGCTCCCATTCTTCATTTTCGTTCACATACAACAGTGGTAGACCATGTGTGCGGCAAATAACGGGCCTTTCAGTATAAATAGAACATTTATGATCTTTTAAAAAGACACAACTTTCATTATCTTTTGCGGTCTGCAAATCCAATTCTAAGTTCTGTTCAGATAACTGGTCTGCAATACTATAGAATTCAACCGGAAAAATGCTGTAATCCATGCAGCATAAATCACAACCCATTTTGCAGGAAAGGTGAGACCGATGTATTTTTTCGAGCTGTGCGCTTAACTGATCAACCTGATCGCGAAGTTTTAAATATCCTTTTTTCTGTGATTTCATGTATGCAAAATTATAATTTTCAATTTAAGGGATTTTTAATAAATAAATTTTCCCAAATAACTATTTTTGTCAGAACAGAGCAGAACAGTAATAACTTATTTTAATCCAATGAAAAACCTAATTTTTACTTTGTTTCTTTTGATGTGTAGTGCTTTACTGAACGCGCAAAACGAAAATTTCGATTTTCTCGATACCAATCTTCCGTTTGAAGAAAGAGTAGATATTTTAGTCTCGCAAATGACACTCCAGGAAAAAGTGGATCAAATGTTATATACTGCAAAGGGAGTTGATCGTTTAAATGTTCCGGAATACAACTGGTGGAACGAGTGTTTGCATGGTGTAGCCAGAGCTGGTTATGCAACAGTATTTCCGCAGAGTATTACCATTGCTGCATCATGGGACAGCGATCTGTTATATCGTGTTGCCACTGCCATTTCGGATGAAGCACGTGCCAAGCACCATGAATTTGTTCGTCGGGGGAAACGCGGTATTTACCAGGGGTTAACATTTTGGTCGCCAAATATCAATATTTTTCGTGATCCCCGCTGGGGACGCGGTCACGAAACCTATGGCGAAGATCCTTATCTAACCGGATTATTGGGCGCTGAGTTTGTAAAAGGGTTACAGGGAAACGATCCGAAATACCTGAAAGTAGTGGCAACGGCAAAACATTATGCCATTCATTCGGGGCCGGAACCACTGCGACATAAATTTAATGCCCTGATAAGCGAGCGCGATTTACGGGAAACCTATCTCCCGGCTTTTCGGACTTTAGTTAAAGATGCTGGTGCCTATTCAGTAATGGGAGCGTATAACCAGTTTAAGGGGTACCCATGTTGTGCCAGCCCCGATTTATTTGAAATACTGCGAGGAGAGTGGGGATTTAAAGGTTACGTAGTTTCTGACTGCTGGGCTATTTCCGATTTTTATACCTTCCAGAAATTTTCGAAGGATGCGGCTGAAGCTTCGGCGGTAGCAGTTAAAGCAGGTACCGATCTGAATTGCGGTGTTTCTTACAGTGCTTTGCCAGAGGCTGTAAAACGCGGCTTGATTACCGAAGAAGAAATTGATGTGGCAGTTAAACGTCTGATGCTGGCTCGTTTTAAACTGGGCATGTTCGATCCTGATTCGGACGTGAAATATGCGCAGATTCCGTTTTCAGTTAATACTTCAAAAGAAAACGATAAACTAGCCCTGGAAGCTGCCCGTAAAAGTATTGTTCTGCTAAAGAATAAAAACAATGTTCTGCCACTTTCGAAAAACATCCGCTCATTGGCTGTTATTGGCCCGAATGCCGACAACTGGGAGTCTCTGGTAGGAAATTACAATGGAATAGCTAAAAATCCCATTACGGTACTAAAAGGGCTTCAAAACAAGTTGCCTGGAGTTGAGATAATGTATGCAGAAGGCAGCCACCTGGCCGAAGGAGTGAGTAATTTACATGCCATTCCGGGAGAATTTCTTCAAACCGAAGATGGAAAGCAGGGAATTACGGGTGAATATTTTAATAATGCAAAACTGGAAGGAAAACCTGCCTTTACCCGCATCGACAATAATATTGATTTTTACTGGGAATCAGGCTCACCTTCACCTGAATTAAACGACGATGATTTTAGTATTCGCTGGACAGGTTATATCGTTCCACCTAAAAGCGGAACATATAAAATTGGATGCTGGGGCATGCCGGCACTCGATGTTTTTCTTGATGATGATAAAATATTGAGTCACAACAGTGAACACCATGCCTTCTTTCATGAGAAAACAGTGGAAATGGAGGCCGGAAAGAAATATAAAGTAGTTTATGAATACAAGAATTCGTTTGGTGATGGGGATGCAAAATTACTTTGGTCGGTGCCTAATGATCAGATGCAGAACGAAGCCATAGAAATTGCTAAAAGAGCGGATGTAGTTGTTTTAGTTCTTGGCTTGTCGCAACGTTTGGAAGGAGAGGAGATGTCTATTAAAGTAGATGGTTTTGAAGGAGGCGACCGAACTCACCTAAAACTACCGAAAACACAACGCGATTTGATGATGACAGTTCAGTCGACCGGAAAACCTGTAATTCTGGTGCTATTAAACGGAAGTGCACTGGCAGTGAATTGGGCGGATGAAAATCTGGATGCCATAATTACTGCCGGTTATCCGGGGCAGGAAGGTGGAACTGCAGTTGCTGATGTTTTGTTTGGTGATTACAATCCTGCCGGAAGACTCCCGGTTACGTATTACAAGTCAGTGGAACAACTTCCGCCGTTTGATAGTTATGACATGGAAGGCAGAACGTATCGCTATTTCAAGGGTGAACCTTTGTACCCGTTCGGATATGGATTGAGTTATACCAGTTTTAAATATGCCGGATTAAAAGTGCCAGAAAAGGCTAATGTTGGAGAAAATGTAAAAGTAAGTGTTGATGTAACAAACAGCGGCGATAAAGATGGCGAAGAAGTAGTACAGCTCTATCTGAAAGATGAGATCGCATCTACTCCAAGACCTATTCACCAATTGGAAGGTGTTAAACGTATTTTAATGAAAGCAGGAGAGACACAAACCGTACAATTTGAGTTAGATCCGCGGCAATTTTCCATGATTGGGAAGGATGACAAAAGAGTAATCGAAGCCGGTGATTTCACTATTTTTGTTGGTGGTGGTCAGCCGGGTGTAAAACAATCTGCTACTGTTTCCGGACGAATTAAACTTACTGGTAGCGATATGTTGATCGATTGATATTCTAATAGTAATAAAATAGAAGAGCGCATTCCTAACAGAGTGCGCTCTTCTTTATGAGTTAATTAGAATAAGTTCTATCGACCAATTCTGTATGAGAATTTCACGAGGAATACATCTTGCGGATGTTGATCGAACAGGTTTTTAATGTCATGATTGAAATCGAATTTTCCAATATTTTCATACTCGCTGCGGTTTTGCGACCATACGAGGTAAAAGATTGATCCGGGTTTGTATTCCCAGCGAAGTACCAGGTTCGAAAGAAACTCTTTAACATTAAAATCGGGTTTATCAAAACTGTAATCCACTATTCCGTCACGGTTGTCATCTACCTGATACATTTCATCAGTCCAATTATAACCCATTTGATCAGCAGAATAAATATTAAAACGATCATTAACATTATCTGCTTTGCTGTCGGTCACGTATTTAAACTCATCGTATTGTCCGGTTGCAATAAAAGGCTGTCCCCAGAACTGAATGGTCAAGTCGGGAGTGATATTATAATTCAGGCGAATGGACATGCTTAATGTTTTACGATCGATGCTACCCATAATGTACCTTGTTCCACCATTGTATTCTTGTTGAGTTACATATTGCAGACGATTGTCGCTAACAGCATATTCCGGAGATACTTCAATCTGAAGTGTCTCAAAGGGACGGTAGCCGATCTCAATTTCTGCACTTTTTCGCGAACTGAATCCTTTATCGCCGCTAAAAGTTGCTCCGCCATCAATACCGTATGTAAATTTTTTCTGCGGATTGGAAAACACACCCATGTAAAATCCGGTACTTCCCGGTAGCTTCATGGATGGCCCGCCACGTAAAACATTATGAGATAATCCTGTACCATCCCAGTTTATATTTCCGAAAGCATTCCAGAAATTCTTGAACTGCGCATGACCATTGACATTTCCACCTACATTTACCAGTGTCCCTCCAAAATCGTACACCGTCCATTCATTAAAGTTCACGTTTGCACTTCTGAAAATGCCAACCGGTTCGTACCAACGATATCCGGCCCACAATATTTGCATAATCTCGTCCACTTCTGGTGTATATCCAATATCATTGATTTCCAATCCGGGTGATTTCCAGTTAAAAATTGCCGCAATCCTGAACCTTCCTCCCACCTTGCCGAAAGTAAACTTTCCACCGTAGCCACCTAAAGATGTCCTGGAAGAATCAAGTGTAACATAATCAGCATCAGGACGCTGATAAGTGCGCGAATACATGGTTTGTGTATTCAGAATGGCTTCTTCGGTACCGGCAACACGGCTAAAATAAAAACCTGCATCAACCAACCATTTTTTATCATTCCATTTATGTACAAAGTCAACTCCGCCCGTGTAGGCACTTTTATGAAGGTATTCGAGGTGTGAATCATTAATTGAGCGGTTAACAGCAGTTACAATTCCCCCTAAATAGGTATTTCCCTCGTTAAAATCTTTTTGGACCCGTCCGACAAAATAGTTGGTCAGTGGTTCCACTACCTGGCTGCGTTCTCCGTTGATACCATCAATTTGCGCATGTTCTTTGGCTGTAACACTTTCCAAAACTCCTATAGACCATCCGTCAGGAGTTTTTCCTGTTATTTTTGCTGCGCCAAGAATCTTTGTAAATGCTGGTTGATCAATATATTCATCATCCTCCAGGTCAGGATAATAATGCGGGTGCCGACCAATTCGCCGTGAATAAAACAGATTATTGGTAGCCTGATTACCGTCGCCAAACGAGAGGCTATACGATAAAATATTCTGTCCTTCAATAAAGAAAGGGCGTTTTTCCTGGAAAAAAGTCTCATTGGTTGTCAGGTTCACCTCTGAGGGGTCAGCATCTACCTGTCCAAAATCAGGATTAACCGTCAGGTCCATGGTCAGGTTATTTGTCAAACCTATTTTAGCATCTAACCCGGCATCCAGACTATTATCTTTTCCCGAACTGCGAAACGGATTATCCGGTTCTTTTTCAAATCGTTCGGTGCGTGCCACCACATATGGTGATACATTCAAAACATTTTTAGGTTTAATATCTTTAATCCCATTTAAAATCCCAAATTGAGATGTAAATCCCGGAATGTCACGTTTCATAGGTTGCCAGGTCGATAATTCATCTTTTCGGAATATGGATCGGAAGGCATTTAGTCCCCAAACCTGTTCTTCACTTTCCTTAAAACGCAATTGAGTTAACGGAATTTTCATTTCAGCTGTCCAGCCACTGGAAGTAAGTTCAGTTTTAGCAGTCCATATTCCATCCCAGGTCCAGTCTTCATTGTTTCCGTCGTCGCTGGTTACATTATCGCTTCTGACACCGGCAGCCGATACGATAAAGAAAAAGTGGGTACGTTTATCAAAATAAGAATCAAAAGCCACGCCTACCAGATCACCTTCGAGGTGGTCGCGGCGGGTCATTCGCATGGAAACACTGTCGGGATTATCGTACGCACGGAATGCTACATAAATATTACTGGCATCGTATAAAATAGCGAATTCGGTTTGTTTGCTTGGGGGATCACCTTCCTTTGGTTCGTGCTGGATAAAATGATCCTGCCAGTTGGCATTTTGCCAGGCAGGTTCATTCAATTTACCATTTATGGTAATTTCCAAATCATTGCTAGTAGTAGCTGTGTACGTTTTCTTTTCCTGAGCAAATAAATTAATGCCAATGAATATCAGCATTAATACAATAGTGGTTTTCATAAAATGCTTTTGAAATAAGACTAAAAAGCCTCAAATGTGTTACACTCTACCCGAATTTTTTGTGATTTTTCTCATGCCAGCGATCCCGGTTTCAAAAGAAATTAGATTAAAACAGCTTTAGACCCCGTTCTTCTTGTCGGAAACGTATAATTTGTAAGCAAAAATTAAACACATTCCTAAAACTGTTTAATCGGGGCGGGTAACTATCGGTTTGTCGATCTGGATGCCTGAAATTTATGCCTCTGCACAATGGAATTTTGGTAACAATCCGGAAATTAACATACCTCTGTATCTTAAAAATGCAGAACAACTGGAAATTAGTATCAAAGATGCGGAAGACAATGTAATGCTTACCGACAAATTATCTGCCAAGAAAGGTCTGAACTATGTGAAATACCCCCTGTTAAGCTCTCTGGAGGCCGGTATCAGCAGGAAAATATAATTTGTTAGTAAAAGGCTATTAAAACAAGATACAAAGTGATTTTGAAATCATTTGGTAGTAGATAATTGCAAGTTTTCCACATCTTTGAAGTAATTTTTCAACCTAACTACTATTTATGAATCACGAATTAAAAAATGTCTGGAACCGCTATTTTCAGTACAGTTGGAAATTCGGTTTGTTCTTAATCCTGTTAGTGTGTGTCCCACGTTTTTATTTGGTGCTTCGTGCAAATCAGCTGGCCAGTTATGGATCAATTGGATTGATCATGTTTGTTTCAGCGCTGGTTCCTTTTCTTTTTTTGAATAAGTACGGAAGAAAACAGATCGGGATCGTACGTACACAAAAAATTAAATGGGTGCTTATTGCATTCTTAACCGGAATAATGGGCAGTTTTCTGCTTTACCTCGCAGGAAAGGTATTGTTCGGCTCAGGGGTTCAAAACTGGTATGTTTATATCGGGAAATCATACAATATTTCTGAAGACATAGATGCTCGCCAAAAGTTCATACAATTTGTGGTAATGGCCACTACCGGAATGATTTTCAGTCCGATTGGTGAAGAATTGTTTTTTCGTGGTATTGTACATGGCAGTTTTGCTAAATCAATAGGAGAAAAAAAGGCATCAATCGTAGATTCATCTGCATTTGCGTTAACACATCTTTCTCATTTTGGGTTAGTATATGTTAACTTACAATGGGATTTTTACTTTGTTCCTGCCTTACTTTGGGTGATAAGTATGTTTCTGGTGAGTCTGTTATTTTTCATGATGAAGAAGAAAAGCGGCTCAATCTGGGGAGCTGTTTTGTGTCATGCAGGCTTTAATCTTGGAATGATCTTCTCAATTTTCTATTTATTATAATTAGCAATCGAATTAAAACTTGATTAATTGTTTATTATAAACCAACTTTGTAATACATACCATAAATAACCATATTATATGATGAAACCAACATTAAAACCACTCTTTCTTTTTGTTTCCATTTTGGTAATCGGCTGCACCTCCAATCAGGATTTACTTGTTTCATTTAACAATCCAAACATTGAGTACTGGGGGAGAATTGACACTACAGGAAATGATGCAGCCGAATTATACTGGTCGGGGACTAGTATCAGCTTAAATTTTGAAGGGCAAAATATCTCTGCCCAGTTTGATGAAGAACGAGGAGATAATTATTACAATATTATAATCGACAAAGACAGCCTTTTTGTTTTGCGACCGGATTCTGTACAAAAATATTATGAACTGGCTACCGGACTAACGGCCGGGTCACATCACATCGAGATTTTTAAACGTACCGAGTGGGACAGAGGATGGAGCCGCTTTTACGGATTTCAAATCACAGGTAACGCAAAGGTTTTACCTAAAGAAGCACCGAAGAAACGAAAAATCGAATTTTACGGGAATTCGATAACTGCCGGATATGCAGTGGAAGATTTCTCTGGGGCGGATCGTTCGGATAGTATTTTTACTAATAATTACTTAAGCTATTCTTATCTGACTGCCAGACATTTTGATGCAGAATACCAGTGTATCTGCAAAAGTGGGATAGGGATTACAATCAGCTGGTTCCCGCTGATAATGCCTGAAATGTACAATCGTCTGAACCCTTCTGATCCTGATCGCCACTGGGATTTTTCACTTTTCACTCCTGATTTGGTGGTGATTAACCTCTTTCAAAATGATTCATGGCTGGTTGAAAGACCGGAATTCGAAGAATTTAAACACCGTTTTGGAACCACTAAACCAAGTGAAGAATTTATTATTGACCGATATGCAGATTTTGTTGCATCCATCAGAAAAGAATATCCTGAAAC
>DAOPJR010000116.1:0-9461 GCA_035399765.1 Draconibacterium sp.
TGAATATACGATTAAATCAAATTAAATGTTATGCGGTTAAAAGTTTTATTGGAGGTTTTTAATGTTCCACATTTTTATCAACGCGTACCATGAATACAAAACTTAGCAGCATGAAAATGGACATTAGCGCTCCGGCTGTAAAGGTTGCATTTAAGCCCCGTAGCGTGAAGACTAGACCTACCAGCAGCGGTCCCACAGTTTGTCCGCCACGAAGCACCATCGAATTCAGCGACATAAATGCTGCCCGTTCGTTAATGGCTGCAAAACCTACCATCATATTCTGGATTGATGGAATCGTTATTCCGTGTCCAAATCCGAAAACCAGTACTGAAGCCGCGAGCAGATAGTAATCGTTCGCAAAATACATCAAGATTGAGGCGATTAAATATCCCAGGCTTCCGAAAATCAATTGACGTTTATATCCAAAAATGCGGTTTAACCTGCCCAGTTGAGAACTCATAATAGCTGTCATAATTGACATCAGAGACATCATTAAACCGATGTGGTACGAGTCTGCACCCAATCTTTTTTCCATCATCAGAGGGAAATAGGTAAGATATGTTCCGTAAAGGATCAGAAAAAGGATAAAATTCGAAATCAGTAATCCCCATACCGTTCGCTGATTAATGGTTTTCCAAACCCTGCCAAAGTAGGTGCGTAAGTGCATTTTACCACTTGGCTCTGGATTTTTAAGTCCTTTCAATACCACAAGGGCCAGCGGGATAGCGAGTATTGGAAGTGCAAAAATATATTGCCATCCCCATATGGCGATTATACCGCCAAGTGCCGGATAAGAGGCAGTTCCGATGCTCAATACACTGGCGTTATAACCCATCACTGAGGTGCGTTGTCTTCCTTCAAAAAGATCACCGACTAGTGTTATATTCAGACTTGATAAGGAGCTGGCGCCAACGCCCTGGATAAAACGTAAAACGAGTAGCCAGAAAAAATCTTTGGTAAACATACAGGCAAATCCTGCAATTCCGAATAAAAAGAGCGAAGGAATTAGTATTAGTTTTCTGCCATAACGATCAGCCAGAATCCCTGTAAAGGGAGTAAGAATAACTCCAGGTAAAGTGAATGCAACGATAAGGCCACCCACTTGTTGCGGGCTGATATTAAAATACCGTATGATATCGGGAAATGCAGGGGTGAGGCTGGCAACACCCATGATAGCAATGAGCGTGATTCCGAAAATGATGTAGAGGTTTTTGTTTTTAAAAACGGATTCGCCAACCATAAGTAAGAATTTACAGCAGGCCAAATGTAGTGAAAAATGATTGGAGCCTGTGTATTCTTTTAATTTGAAAATGAATGGAGGTGATTTCCTTCAATGATTTCTGAATAGAAAAGAGCACATGCAGGATATTACCTTGCATATGCTTGTATCTCATCGATTAACCCTTTTTCGTAAGCCTCTTTTACTGGTTCCCATTCGCCCAAGCGATTCAGGTACAAGCTTGCATAATTACGCTGCACCTGAGTTCCGTTGAATAAGTAGAATTTGATCCGTTCGAAACCGGCAGGATTGTCAACCAGGCTGAGTGAGTAATCCACATAACGTGATACAGCCACACTGGAGAAAGAAAGGAGCTGCCCCATAATATAATCAACATCACTCTTGCTTCCCGATAATCCGCGGGTGGTAAGTTCTCCCAATTTTCCTTTAAAAGGATAAACAACGTGTGTTTTCATCATTTTCTAGTTTAATTTTTCCAGTGCTTCTTCGAGCGAACCAACAAAAAGGATGCGGCCGACCCGGTTACTTTCGCGGATAAAATCGCACAGGCTTTTGCTTTCGATTCCTGAAAAGTCACCGACAATAGCCAGCTTTTGATTGTAGGTGGAGAATTTTTGCAGGATATCGCCGGCAATTTTTGTTTTGAGTTCAAAGAACCCGGGTGGAACCTGATGCTGATGAATAACCATCATATTGGTACCCTGGTAATTGGAATTTGCCATCATATCCAGAAAATCCTGAACATCGGTTAATACCATGTTCAATTGTAATTCAGCAATGCTTCCGAAGCTATTTTTGTGTAGTATAAATTCCATAATCTTTTAAATTTTTTAATTATCGATGTTGTGTTTTTAATTTCCCTATTGATTACTTGGATCAGTTCAATGTAAGCTACATTATCAAACAACGAAAACGCAACCTTTCTTTTCCAGTTCTTTTAACTGACTTTTGGAAACTGGATTTCCAACCAGATTCACATATTCAAGGTTTTCCAGATCGAAAAGCGGACTGATGTCTTCGATTTCATTGCCCGAGAGATCAACGATCCGAAGCTTCAACAGGTTATTTAGCGCGTCGATATATCCAATTTGATTATTGGCGAGGTAAAGTTCCTCTATGTGTTGCAGGTCCCATAAATTGCTAACATCGGTGAGTGCATTGTTTGAAACATCCAGAACTTTGATATGTGTGCAATATTCCACACCGTCGAGCGATTCGAGTCCACATTCAGCCAATTCAAACTCTTCAAAATCTTCCAGGTAATAGGTCGGAAGTTCTATGTTTGTTCTGCCGTATTCCCTGATTTTTATGAGGTTAAAAAATGATTTTTCAATTTCGGCATCGCCCTGATCATCAATATAGTCTGCGTTATCGTCTTCTGAATCTTCATAATATCCCTCGTCGCTGTAGGTATCCCAAACATATTCGGGTTGGTAATCAATACTTTCATCAACGGTTTCAACTGCCAGGTTCTCAATGTCCTGAACAAAACGGATATGTGCAAACTTTTGCAGGCGGTCGAAATTGTTTTGATCGTAAAGTTGCTGAATCTTTTCTCTGATCGCATGTCCTTTGTCGGGATGATAGAGTACAACCAGTTTCGAGAAGCACCTGGCATCTTTTTCTTCATCAATCCACACATATTTCGAAATTTTATTGGCGATAGCACGGATTGTTGAATAATTCCTGTTTTTATAAAGAAGGATTAGTTTTGCTGTAATTCTGTTCAGGTTTTCCTGCGAATATGCCTCGGTTAATTCAGTATATAATTCTTTGCTTGTCATTCTCTTCAGTGTTCGGGTTTATTCAATTCATTGGCGCACACAACCGTTCCTTTTTCATAGTAAAACCTTGCTGAATTAGCGATTGCACCATCCAGGAGTTGGCAAATTCTCCAGGAATAGAAAAGGGTGCCTGGTAGACCAATTTCTTACTATTGAAAATGGCGATAAGATCTTTGTTTTCTGTTCCTCTAATTGTAATGTTTTCTAGTATCATTGAGGCATTTTTTGCTTGCTTATGATTTTCTGCAAAGGACTGCAAAGTCCTTTTAAATAATTTTGACTTAAGTCAAAAAAAAAAAGCTGGCTCAGCTTTCAAGTTGTTTCTGAATAAATTCAACAATCTCGTTCATGGCTATCGAAGCTTCCATGAAAAGCGGTGCCAGCAATGGGTAGCAATGTATCATTTCCTCCCCTTCGCTGAAGGTGACATCTACACCAGCCAATTCTGCTTTTTCGTAAAAACGACGGGAATCGTCGAACAACTCGTCGGCGGTACCTGCATTGATAAACAGGGGCGGTAATCCTTCCAATCTGCCAAATAAAGGCGAAATGTAGGGATCTGTTACATTAGATCCGGCAGTATAAAAACTGCTGAAAACTGTCCAACTGTTCAATGGCGCAAGAGATACTTTGTTTTTGGTGCGATACGATTCCCCTGAACAGCTCAGGTCGGTCCATGGCGAAATTACCACGGCTGCTTTTGGTAACGGAATATTACGGTCGCGAATTGCGAGCAGGCTTGCCAGACAAAGTCCGCCGCCGGCTGATTCGCCCATCATAATTATGTTTTTAGGATCATAACCTTTTTTCAATACCTCCTGATAAATAGTCACTGTGTCATTCAATGCGGCTGGGTGGGGATTTTCGGGGGCCAGCCCATATTCGAAAAGTAGCGTTTTTAGCTGTGTGGCTTGGGCTACTTTTGAAACAATACTTCGGTGGTCATTACACGATCCCGAAACATAACCGCCGCCATGCACATAAAAGAGCAATTTATCGGGCACCGCGTTTTCAGGGATCAACCATTCCGAAATTATTGTATTGATTACTTCCGATCTTACTTCAATGCCTTTGGGGATTTTCCCAAAGCGTTCTGCTCCTTTTTCACATTCAGCACGAAAAGCCAACACCGATTCCACAGAATTTCCCATCTCAGGCTTTTTCCACTTGCCTTTAAACCAGTGGCGCCTTCGCATTAAACCGATCAGGATTTTACTTTTTAAGCTTGCCATGATGTTTTTGTTTTCAGGCACAAAGTTCTGGCTTTGGATTCAAAAGCAAATTCACCTATGTTAACTTCGTCACTTAGCGGTACAATTTATTTCTTATCCGGCTTAACGATTGGGGAGCAACGCCCAGAAAAGAAGCCAAATGTTTCAATGGAATTCTTTGCATCAACTCTGCAGGGTACCTGTCCAGTAAATTGGCATAGTTTTTTTCTGCAGTATAGATTTTTGATTCAAGCAAACGGTTTTCAACAAATTCCTGAATTTCGTTGATCAACTTTCGCATAAACAGATTCCACGATTCCAGTTCTTCGAGTTTTTTGTATTGCCGGCGATCAATCTTCCAAAGCACCGTTTCATCAAGTGCCTGAATACCTTCCTTGGCGGGTGTTTGGTTTCTGAAACTTACTTTCGAAGTAAAACAATAGGGTGCAATCGCAAAGTTTTTCGTCACATCCTGGCCGTCAACATGGATAAAAAAACGAATCAGACCTTTTTCAAAAAAATAGAAATGACGGCAAATTTTTCCCTCTTCCAAAATGAACTCGTCTTTTTTGAAGACCAGTTTTTCAAAGTCCTGCCTGATTTTTCCCCAGTCTTCATCGGGGAGCTCGACATATTTCTGCAAAAAGGTTTTTAGTGCTTCAGGCATAAGAGTTAGCTTAGGTTTGACTTTTTCGTATCCGGCTCAAGGTTTCCTGGGAGATGCCAAGCAACGAAGCGATGTGCCCCAACTTGGCCCGCCTGGTTACCTCGGGTGCGATTTTTTTCAGATACTCGTATTTTCCCCGGGCATCAGTACTGCCAAGTGCTTTGGTGTTTTTATCAATGTTTGAAAATTCGCGTTCCATCAGGGTGTTGGTGAAAGTTACAAGCGCCGGAAAGCGGATCAGTTTTTCGCTGTTTCCACGACTGATGCTGATAACTTCACTAGCCTCGCAAGCTTGCAGGTATTCATCCGAGGGGCATCGCTGAGCGTAACTTTGAAGAGAAGTAAAGATTCCATTTTCGGTTGTAATCCAAACCGTCTTTTCTTTCCCGTCGTTAACAAAAAACTTCCGTACCATGCCTGATTTGAGAAACCATATTTTGTTACAGCGCTGACCCGGTTCGAGGATAAAATCGTTTTTTGCAAAGTGCTCAATGTCTGCCAGTTTGTGTAAAGCAGCCTTGGCGGCATCGTCGAGCTTTACGATTTGTTCGATATAGCTGATCAGTTGTTCCATGAAAATTGTCTGAAAGATACTGTGCTAAATTCAATATTTCAAGCTTTTATCCTGTGGAAGAAAGACTCAAACTTCTGATTATGTTTTTCAATATTTCTGAAGAAGCATTTCCGTTTTTCGATTGATTTTGGGTTTATGTTTATCACAAATCAGAATTACTATTCTTGCCAATCTTTTTAAAACCACTGTCTCTTTCTGAATAAAATTACGCCCAGGATTGATAATAGTAATGATCCCATCAAAATGGCAGGCATGGCCCAGGCCGAGTTTTCCATCAGATTTGGTACGTTCATTCCAAACAAACTGGCGATCAAGGTTGGTATCATCAAAATAATGGAAATGAGTGTGAGCTGCTTCATCACATCATTTAAGTTGTTCGAAATCACCGAAGCAAAGGCATCCATCATCCCGCTTTGTATATCGGAATAAATTTGGGCCATTTCCAGCGCCTGTTTGTTTTCAATGAAAGCATCTTCCAGCAGGTCTTCATTAATCTCGGTAGTGATTTTTTTCGAGTTACGAAGTTTGGCCAGGACAATTTCGTTGGCTTTAATCGATGTGATAAAATAAACTAAACATTTTTCCATCTTCAGCAATTTGTTCAGTTCCTTGTTCTTGATCGATTTCTCAAGGTCTTGTTCAATCATCGAAGTCATGTGGTTAATCTGCTTCAGGTATTTCATGTACAGGTTGCCGGAACGCAGGAAAAGCCTCAAAATAAAATTGATACTGTCGGTAATTTGGTTGTATTGTTCGCGGAAAGGAGAGGGTTTGTCCATGGGAAGAACTTCGTTGTTCTGCAGACACAAAGTGAGCGTGAAATTTTCGGTAATAAATATCCCAAGCGGAACAGTTTGAAATGGCACGCCGTTGTTTGTCGATTCTACCGGAATACGCATAATAATGAGTGTCCATTCGTCTTCGAACTCAATACGCGGACGTTCGTCCTGGTCCAGAATATCTGTAATAACATCGCCGGGTAATCCGAATTCTCCGGTTAGTTTCTTAATTTCTTCAGCAGATGGATGAGTAATATTTACCCAGCAACCTTTGTGTGGTTCTTTAATTTCAACATAGCCACCGAAAGTTTCGAAGATTTTAATCATGGTGCTGTCTCCTTACATTTTTATTCTGTAAGGAAACACGAATTCCCTCACAGAAGTGTTAATACTTGAATTTCTTATAACACGGGCCTTCGTCCATTGATCTTTTAAATTTTGAATTGCGGAGACAAAAGTAAGTGCTTTCCTGATAGGTTGTCATCCGATTAATGAATTTTAAGTGTTTTTTTATTGATAAAATCACCGTAAGAAGAAAATGCTTTCTCGATGCTTCTTTTTGTGGTTTTATTTACCTTCTTAAAAAAGACGGTTTCCAGAGCTACTTTGTCTTTATTGATTATGCGTTTCCATATCCCGATTACGGAACCGTTTTGTACGATAACCGGCCAGAACATGCCATTATTGGAAACTGCTTTTTTGTGATCGTCAAAAGTTAAGGATGCTGACCTGTCTTTGTAACTGATAAGAAATTCATCGAAAGCTGGTAATAAATAAACTTCGTTATTTTCAATTACAGGTTCTGGCTGAAAATTAGCAAACCAATAAGTGTGGTCTCCGACGGTTTCCGAAGACAAATTTGATTTAACCATTTCCAAAGCCTGTTTTGTTTCAGTTATATTTAACCCTGACCACCAGTTAAAATCATGTAAAGTTGTCGGGCCATGACTGGTGAAATATCGTTTCGCCAGTTCAGCCAAAGCCTCATCGCGATTTAAAACCTTCGGGTTTTTAACTCTTTCTGATAACAATGCGTAAGTTTGTTTCTTTCCTTTCAATTTTCCACTGCAAATGATCTTGTCAATTTCAGCCCTCACAAAAAGATGTGATGCCCTGTTATCGTCAACCGGAATTCTTTCCCGCTGAAATTCTGAAATAATTTCTGCACGGGTCAGATGATTATCCCCGGCCAAAATGGTAAGTAGTATTTTATTGCTTTTTTTGAAAATACTTTCAGTAAGTCCCAATTCCCTGTCTCTCGATTTCATGGCTGTTTTGATTCGAGGTGCTGACAGGTCCAGCATCCAGTAAATGTCGTCAGGGGAAACAAAGTGCCACGTTGGCCTTAATGCGTGTGTTCGGATAATTTCAGCGTTGTCGATGGCAGAATTAATGGTACTTTCAGATGCATCTGACATTCGTACCCCAACTGCCCACTGCGACATATAAAAATCCTGCGCCTGCATGGCACCCATCCAACTCACCACTTCTTTTACAGAATTAAATTTTGTTCCGGTGATGCGTTGGTTTATCAATCGCGTATTTGAGATGTCTTTCAGGTTCATTTGAACGAAATTTTGAGTTTAGGATGAATCGATTTGAAAACCTTATTCAAGTGGAATTGGCAAATTGTGTTGCCGTAAAAAAGATAGTTTATCCCAGTAACCCCGCTGAAATTTAATTTTCCCGTCGGTAACATGAAAAAAGCCGCAACCGCGTAACCCGAGAGGATCTTTCCATTCAAGAATGGCCCATTCGCCATCTTCAAACAAGTTTTCGATAATGCAGGTCATATCAGCGGCAGCAAATTCTTCGGCAAACATCTTCTCAATTTGCTGTTTCCCAAGAACGGGCTGGTTGCTTACCTGGTGATTAATTGCATCATCATGATAAAGAGCGGCAATTCCGGCTGTATCTGCCTGGTTAAACAAGTCAACCCATCTTTTTACTAGGTTTTTTGGTGTCATAACAAAGGGCTTCTTTTGTTGAACACCACTAAAATAGGATATTTATTTCTTATTGAGGGAATTCATGAATACGTACAAATCTTCGGCTAACCAGACTGTCTGTATTTACTGATTTTAAGGTGATGGCATTTTCTTCAAAGTCAATCTGCCAGAAATTTCTCTTCATTTGTCCGCTGTCGGGAATGAGTTCTACTTCGGGTTTGTGACCGTTAACGTTATAAACTCCATTTATCTTTCCTTTTTTTGAGTTAAGCACAAATCGTTTGTCCCACCGGAAAAAGATGTAGTCTGAAGTAGGATCATTTTCGTTTTGAGAAAAATATTCACCTTCACCAATCGCTTCTTCCAGTTTCCATAATCCCAGGATCTTATCACTGAAAGTTGCCGGAAGTTGCTCCGATTTCTCAAGAGTTACTTCAACGTTTTCTCCATCTTCCGTTCGGGTCCAGGTCATACTATTATTTTCAATAGCTACTTTAAAGGCTTCGTACGGATCTGTTGTTCCATTTTCATCGGTAACTTTCAGTTCCTGCACATCGTTGTTCATTTTCATGGTCCATTTCCCGTAAGAATGCTGGTACCATCCGTTACCGGATTGTTGTGTAGAATCAGAATTAAAACGCATCCACCGGGCATTGGGTGTCATTTCGCGGTCACCCACTTTAACTTGTTTAACAACCCAAAGTCCTTCTATTGATGACTTGGAATTACAAGCAGACAGAATAAAGAAAGCACTTAGAACTACAGGAAGGAGTAGTAATTTATTCATAGCCTTTTACTTACTGAAACAAATGTTCAGGTGTATTGTTGGCATCTGGTTTTTAAAATTTTATATTAAAATTTAGGGGTATTTTGTCAGCTATGTTTCCTGAATTAGCTGCCTGCAAAAGGAGTTCCGAAAATTCCAACAGCAAGTTCAGCCCAAACCAGAAGAAAAACACTTATGATTATTGCCAGTAAAGCAATCCGGTTTTCCTTGATTTTAATTTTTCGTAATACGAGTTCAATGAATAAACCAGCGACAGTTAAAAGACCTCCCATTACCGCAAAATCTAAAAGCGACCAGTCTATTTCGTGTGTAAACTGCATGCTGATAAAAGGGATGAGCAAAAGTGCCGGAACGGCTAGTAAAATAATTGCCAGTCTTCTGTTTTTGCTTATCGCGTTCATATTCATTGTTTTTAAAAATTAGTTTATAGTCCATATATTTTTTGCAAGGTCTCCAACCGCCAGGCTGCC
>DAOPJR010000117.1:0-9391 GCA_035399765.1 Draconibacterium sp.
CGGTGGTTCTTTTTCTTTCTGACATTTGAATCAGAAAACAAAAAAGGCCATGAAGACAATTTTAACTCTGATTCTACTTCTCCAATTCCTGGTTTTACAGCTTGCGGCGCAGGTCAAAATATCAGGGACTGTTTTTTCTGAAAACAATGAAGCGATTACCGGAGCAAACATTTTTATTCAGAATTCCTACGACGGAACTACCTCCGACAGTATTGGTAACTTTTCTTTCACTACCGATTTAGAAGGAGAGCAAACCCTGATTATCAGTTTTGTTGGCTATAAAACCAATGCGGTTCAGCTTAACATTTCGCGGGATATTCAGAATCTTCAAATTATTTTGGAAGAGGATGTAAGCGAGTTAAATGAGGTAGTAATAAATGCCGGAACGTTTGAAGCCAGCGACAAAAAGAAATCCGTGCTTTTAAAACCGATGGATATCGCATTAACCGCCGGGGCAAACGGTGATGTTTTTGGAGCATTCGGAACGCTGCCCGGCACACAGAAGGTTGGCGAAGAAGGCCGCTTATTTGTTCGCGGTGGCGAAGCTTACGAAACAAAAACGTTTATGGATGGTATGCTGGTGAGCTCTCCATATTATTCAAAAATGCCTGATTTACCTACACAAGGACGATTTTCTCCCCTGCTGTTTAGCGGCTCGGTGTTTAGTACCGGCGGTTATTCCGCCGAATACGGACAGGCGCTTTCTTCTGTTGTGGCATTAAACACCACGGCACTGGAACCGGAAACCAAATCAAATATCTCGGTTTTAACCGTTGGATTACAGGGTTCGCATTCTCACCGGTGGGAAAATACTTCGCTGGCAGTAACCGGCGAATTGCTGCACACGGGGCTTACCAACCGTATTTTTAAGCCAAATGTCGACTGGATAAAAGATCCTGTCATTACGGGTTCAACCATGCTTTTCAGGCATAAAACCAGCGAAACGGGCATGATTAAAACATTTGGAAGTTTTAGTCTGAATACGAGCACAATGCTGTACGATAATTTTCAGGAATCCAAACTCCAGGAGTTGGCACTGACCAATTACAATGTTTACCTGAATACCACTTATAACGAAATGCTAAACGACAAATGGATGATCAACTCCGGAGTCTCAATAAATGCAAATAAAGATAAGATTGTACTTGAGCATGCACCGATTAACACACTTACAAAAAGCGGCCAGCTAAAAACCGTTTTTACCCATTTCACTACCGAAAAAATGACCACCAAATTTGGCGCCGACTGGATTGGTTACGATTATTCACAGGCGATTCAAATGGATGGTGATTTCAGGCTTGGCTTTTCGAACCAGCAACTCTCATCGTTTGTGGAATCTGAAATCAAAATAAATCATATCCTGGCAATTCGCGCCGGGCTCCGGACAGAACACAGTTCGTTGATTCAGACCACCGATTGGTTACCCCGCTTGTCAGCTGCTATAAAAACGGGTAAAAACAGCCAACTTTCTGCCGCGTATGGGAAATTCAGCCAGAACCCGGAAGATGATTTTCTGAAATTATCCAGAGAACTCAGGCCCGAAACTGCAACACATTCGATTTTAACCTGGCAGTATAAAAAAGGAACAAAATCATTCCGCTTTGAAGCGTACAATAAGAAATATTCGAATTTGGTGAAATACCAGGATGAGTTTTCTGCCGCGGCCGGAAATTTCAGCAACAAGGGTTCGGGCTACTCACGTGGCATCGATATTTTCTGGCGCGACCAGAAGGAATTTGGCAAAAGCGATTACTGGATTTCGTATTCGTTTATCGATTCAAAACGCAATTACCACAATTTTTCAGAGGAAGCAACGCCGTACTTTGTTTCGGCACACAACCTTTCGGTAGTTTACAAACGCTTTATTATGCCAATCCGGTCTTTTATTTCAGGCACCTATTCATTTGCCAGCGGTCGCCCGTATTATAACCCGAACAATCCTGATTTTATGTCGGACAAAACCAAAGCCTACAACGATGTCAGCATCGGGTTAACACACATTATGTACCTGTTTAACACGCAAACCGTGATGCACCTGATTGTAAACAACGTATTTGGATTTGATAACGTATTTGGATATACGTACAGCAACACTCCAGATAATTCGGGGATTTATCCGCGACAGGCCGTAACTCCCGCCACCAAACGGATGGCCGTATTTCTGATTTCATTTCAATTTTAACCATAAAAACGTATCATCATGAAAACTTTATTAGCAACGCTTTTTCTAAGCATTACTTTTCTGACTGCCAACGCACAATCAGTAAAATATGAACAAGCCATGAGCAAAGCACTCGAAAGCCTGAACAGAGCTTCGATGGCTGACAATTTTATAAATGCCGCAAATACGTTTGAGCGGATTAGTATGAACGAAAAAAACGAATGGCTCCCGCTGTACTATTCAGCCTACGCATACATTGTGGTTTGTTATGTCAATCCCGACAAGGAACAAACCGATGCCATGCTTGACAAGGCTCAGAAATTTATTGACCAGGCACTGAAAATTGCTCCGGAAGAGTCGGAATTATTTGCGCTCCAGGCTTTTTTATATCCGGCCAGGATTACGGTTGACCCGATGGCACGCGGTGCAGAATACATCGGGAAGATGAACCAGGCGCTGGATCAGGCCATCAAGTTGAACCCTGAAAATCCGAGAAGTTATTACCTGCGCGCGATTACGACGCTGAACATGCCCGAAGGATTTGGTGGAGGAGCTGCCAATGCCAAACCTATTTTTGAAACCGCAAAAGTGAAATTTGATGCGTTTGAACCCAAAACAAAACTTTCGCCCAACTGGGGAAAAGAACAGAATGAACAGGAATTGAGTAAGTTGTAAGATATGAACCAACAGTAACGTTTAACTAAACTGAACCATTGAGCCCTTTCTGTCAATCTAACGAATGACATCTTCCCCCAATTGGGGGAAGAATGAAACGGGGGTCAGTGATTTACAGATTGCCCCAAAAGTACTGACATATTTTTTCGATCAGATGAATCCTGTCTTTGCTTGTAAATTTTACAGATGAATCTGACAGGCCCAAAGTTACCCCGCACGGAAAACACTGGGAGAAATGCCGGTCCGCGATTTGAAATACTTCGACATAAAAGCGATATCAGAAAAACAAAACTCATCCGCCACCTCCTGCATCGACTCGTTCCCTGATTTCAGTTTTACTTTGAGCTCCAGAATTACATAGTCGTCAATCCATTGTTTGGCTCCAAGGTTGCTGAATTCTTTGGTGATAATAGATAGGTATTTGGGAGATATATTCAACAAATCGGCATAAAACAACACATCCCGCTGTTTTTTATAATGCTGCATGATCAGATTACAAAAACTTTCGTATAACTCAGTTCTCCGGTTGTACTTAAAACCGGAATGCGTCAATTCATCCCGTCGGATTTTATCATACAATTCAAGAAAAAATATCCTTAGAATATTCATCAGAATTTCTCTCCGGCAAAGGTTATTGGTGTCTAAAAATTTTTGTCGAATAACCGAAAACCTTACCTGTTCTTCTTTGACTGCTTCCTCTCCAACCCGGTAATAAAAATGGGAACGCAGAAAATTCAGAAAAGCAGGCGGAAACCTGAACGTTACTTCCTGGAAAATATGGGGTGCAAGAGTAAAATACATCACTGAAAAATCAGGGCTCACATATTTTTGTTCTACAATCTGACTTGGGAACAAAACCAGTATCTCAGATTCACAAAAGGTGTGTTTGGTAAGATTTACCTCCACTTCAGCGCTGCCCTGGAAACAATAACAAATGATACACCTGCCAACTTTAGCCAATGAACTTTTCAACGGTAATTTATTGCTTGCCAGTGATATGATAAAATCCCCTTCAGAAAAATCTTCGTTTGAAAAAATATTGTTAACACTCATTTTTGACCAATACCTTTTTTGACAAGCAAATAAACCTAAAATAATCGACTACTCGATACTCCGTGGAAATATTGACAAATATTGGCGAATTAATGATAACCCAACCCATTTCAAAAAAAATGACTTTTGCACCTCCTTAAATAATCATTACGAATGCATAAAATTACGTATTTTCTGACCTTGCTTATGCTGGGCAGCAGGCTCTGTTTTGGCCAACAACAAAGCAAACAAGTTATTCCTCTGGACACGATCTTTTCTTTGTCCGAACGAAACAGTACGCATTTAAAATTATCAGAAGTGGCTATTGGGATAAAAGAAGCGGCAGTGGAGGTTGCCAGAAACTCGCTGTTACCCTCCATCGATGTTGATTTGTCGTTAAAACATTATGGCGACGGTAAAATAAGTGACCGCAATTTTTCGAATATAACAGATGCCCCCATCCCCGACTTTGGAAATGATTTCTCGTTACAGGCGTCTTACTTGGTTTTTGCCGGAGGAGCTATCTCAGCCACTATCGAGAAATCGACACTGGAGACAGAAGTAGCTGCTCTTTCGCATGAAAAAAACCGGGTAGATATTCATTTTCTGGTGGCCGGACATTACCTCGATTTGTATAAACTGTACAATCAAAAACAGGTTTTCGAAAAAAATATTGAACAAACCGACGAGGTTATCCGGCAGGTAGAGGCCAAACTTTCAGCCGGAATGGCACTGGATAATGACCTCACTCGCTACGAGTTGTTGCGCCAGAATTTAAAGCTCTCCCTTATTGAAATTGAAAACAACATCAGTATCATTAATCAGCACCTGGTAATTACTCTGGGCTTGCCCGAAGAAACCGTGATACTTCCCGACTCAAGCGTTCAACTGGTGGGAGAACAGCGTGTTTTGGATAATAATTTCCTGCAAACAGCCCTTGACAACCGGCAGGAAATACAAATTCAAAACATAAAAAAACAACTTGCTCAAAAAAACATCACGTTGGCAAAAGCCGATTTATATCCCTCGGTAGCACTGGTGGTTGCAGAAATACTAACCGGGCCTATTTTGGTGGAAGTTCCACCGATTAACAAAAACCTCAATTACTGGTTTGCGGGCGTGGCTGTAAAATACAATATCGGGGCACTTTATAAATCGAAAAAGAATATTGCACTGGCAGAGAAAGCATACGTTGCATCAAACATTGCATACGATGCCGAACTGGAACAAACCGCCACGGCCGTTCATTCAGCCTGGGTGAAATACTCCGAAGCTTTTGAAAAACTGGCAACCTACAAAAAGAGTTTTGAATTGGCTGACGAAAACTATTCCGTGATAAACAACCGGTACAAAAACGATTTGGTTTTGATTACTGAAATACTAGATGCCAGCAACATGAAATTAAATGCCGAGCTACAGGTGATCAATGCAAAACTCGATGTGGTTTACCAATATTTTAAGCTGCTTCGCGAAACCGGAACACTCTAAAAACAATTGAATCAGAAAATAAACATACGAAGACATGAGAAGTAAGAAAGTGAAAATTGCCTACAACCTTGTTGTTGGCTTACTATTAGCAGGAGCCCTTGCTTGGGTAGTCAGTCATTTTGTTCATTTGGGAAACGTGGAATTTACCGACAATGCACAAATTAAACAACAAATTGTCCCCATCCACAGCCGGGTTCAGGGATACATTAAGAAGATTTATATTAATGAATATGAACCGGTAAAAAAAGGTGATACGCTAATGGTAATTGATGATATTGAATACCGTGTTCACCTGGCACAGGCAGAGGCTGATTACCAAAATGCGTTTGTGGGGCAGAAAGCCATGGGAGCATCGGTACGAACCGCACAAAACAACATTGAAGTAACAAAAGCTGTCATTGATGAAAGCCGCGTGCGCATGGAAAATGCCCAAAAAGAATTTGAGCGATACGAAACGTTGCTGGCTCAGAAAGCGGTAACCAAACAGCAATACGACAACATCAAAACCAATTATGAAGCGGCAAAAGCACGATATGAACAGGTGAAATATCAAAACAATACCACATCGCTGGTAAAAGACGAACAAACGTTGAGATTTGACCAAACTTCGGCTCAGATAAAACTGGCAGAAGCGTCACTGGAACTGGCCCGACTGAATCTGTCGTACACGGTCATTACTGCTCCCTGCGATGGCGTTACCGGCCGCAAAAACATTGAAGAAGGCCAGTTGGTGCAACCGGGGCAGTCGGTACTCGACCTGGTAAACGGAGAAGAAATATGGATTACGGCGAATTACAAAGAAACCCAGCTGGCACATATAAAAGATGGTCATCAGGTAGAAATTACGGTAGACGCTTTTCCCGATGTTGTATTCAAAGGCATGGTAAAGTCTGTATCAAAGGCAACCGGAGCCAGCTTTTCGCTTTTCCCACAGGATAATTCGGCCGGAAATTTTGTAAAAATAGCTCAGCGTATTCCGGTGCGTATCGAGTTTTCGAAAGAAAACAACGCCGAAAACATGGCGCTACTGCGTGCCGGAATGAATGTTGAATGTGAGGTAAAATATTAGTATGCACCACGAACACAAGCCTTTAAAAATTAGCGATATCCGTGATTTCGTTCCTAAAAAATTAAAACCCTGGATACTTTTTGTATTTGTTGTAATTTTTCAACTCTCGGGCGGTGTTTACCTGGCATCGGTAAGCGAAATGACCGGATCTCTTGCACTGATGCAGGAAGATATTATGATGGCAGGCTACGCGTCTTTAGTGGGATTATCGCTGGTATTTACCGTGATGTTCCGGTTTAAATTTGCCGTAACAACCAAGACCGCCCTCTTAATAACCGCTACAGGGCTCATTCTGTGCAATGTGGCTGTTGTCTTCACCCACAGTGTACCGGTATTAGTCGGAGTTTCGCTTATTGCCGGCTTTTTAAGAATGTGGGGAACCTTTGCAGGAAACACTGTTATCCAATTATGGATCACTCCTAAACGGGATATGTCGGTTTGGTTCGTGTATATTTATTTACTGGTGCAGGGAGCCATGCAACTCTCGGGCATCTTTACCATTTATACGGCTTTCCTTTCCAAATGGGAATACATGCACTGGCTCATCGTAGGGTTGTTGCTGCTTGTTGTATTGTTTACACTCATACTGTTCAAACGTTTCAGGTTTATGAAAAGACTTCCCCTGTTTGGCATCGACTGGACAGGAATGGTGTTGTGGGCAACCACAATTTTATCGTTCATATTTGTGTTGAATTATGGCGAACATTACGACTGGTTCGAATCGGTATACATTCGTGCAGGTTTGGTGATGGCACTTTCAAGCCTTGCCCTTAATTTATGGCGTGCTTCATTTATCAGGCACCCGTTTATAGATCTGAACACCTGGAAAATCAGAAATGTTTGGCTCACATTTTTACTCTATATTTTAGTCGACTTGTTGCTCAGTCCCGCTCATTTACTGGAGCATATTTACACCGAAACAATATTGGGTTACGACTCTTTGCACCTGGCATCGCTGAACTGGGTTATTATTGCAGGAACCCTGTGTGGAGCTTTTATTGGCTACCAGCTGTTTGCAAAGCGCAAATGGAGCTATAAGAAGATGACGTTGATAGGATTTTCCTTTATTGCGTCGTACCTGCTGATCATGTATTTCAACATCGATTACAACCTTCCCAAACAAATACTGGCATTGCCGTTATTTCTGCGGGGTGCGGGGTATGTAATCATTGCCACTACTTTTATAACCGCCCTTACCGGTATCGACTTTAAAGTTTTCCCGCAAACACTAACAATACAGGCATTTATAAGTGCCTGTCTGGGTGCTCTGCTTGGCTCTACGATTCTGCAACATTTCTTCAAAATTGTATTGAAGAAGAATTTCACTTTTTTATCGTCGGGCTTCGACAGCGTTAACCACCAATTAAAACAAATTCCGCAGGGAAAGTTGTTCGAGTCGTTACAGCAACAGGCAATAATGGTTAGTATGAAGGAACTGTACGGATGGTTAACGATCCTTTCCATTGCCAGCCTGCTGGCCTTTTTCCTGAAAGAAAGCTCACTCCGACCAACAGCTTTACACCCAAAATTTAAAACAATACGAAAGTCAATAAAACACCAGTTAAAGATGGATAAGCTTAACAGATATTTCTCAGCGTCTTAAGCTTCACTCCACACCGGTGAGTTGGTTATTTGATCGCAGCTTTACGATAGCCTACAAATAATCAAAAAAGTACTGACTAACCTTTTCCATCAGATGTACGCGGTCTTTTCCGCGTACGTTGTGTGGATGAGTTGGGTAGGCAAAAAAGTCAACCGGTTTGTTTTGTTTCACGCACTCGCGCAAAAATTTCATGCTGTGCTGCATCACCACTGTTTCATCCTGTACCCCATGGATCAGCATTAACTTGCCCTGTAGATCTTTTACATGATTAATCATATTCGATTCTTTGTAACCTTCCGGATTTTCCTGTGGCATATCCATGTAACGTTCGCCGTACATAATTTCATACATGCTCCAGTCCACCACTGGCCCACCAGCCACAGCTACTTTAAAAATCTCCGGGTAACGAAGTTTCAGGTTCAGAGTCATAAAACCACCGTAACTCCAGCCATGCACACCAATGCGGTCGGCATCTACATAAGGCAGCGATTTTAAATAGTCGATCCCCTGCATCTGGTCTTCGGTTTCAAGAATTCCCAACTGACGATGAACTGCTGTTTCAAATGCACGTCCGCGATTGTTGGTACCACGGTTGTCCATGGTAAAGGCGATATAACCTTGTGATGCCATGTAGTACTGCCACCAGCGTGCCTGGTTCTGCCAGCTTTTATCAACCAGTTGAGAGTGCGGGCCACCGTAGACATACACAATCACCGGATATTTTTTTGTTGGATCAAAGTTTGTCGGAAGGATCAGTCGTCCATACAAATCGTACTTTCCATCTTTGGTTTTGAGTGTTACCAGTTTATTTTCGCCCAGTTGGTAATCTTTTACCGGATCGGCAGCACTAAAAATATTCCGAACCAATTTCCCTTTTGCAGTGTGAAGATCAATTTTTCCAGGGACTTTCGGACCGTTCCAATTATCGATCACATACGCAGCATCCGGGCTCAGACTGGCGCTGTGCACACCTTCTTCCTGCGAAATCCGACTCACGTCACCGCTTTTCATATCTACTTTGTAAATATTGTTTTGGAGGGGGTCATCCAGTGTTCCTTCCACAAAAAGCTCGGTTTCCTTTACATTGAATCCTACCAGGCGGGTTACTTCCCACTCCCCTTTTGTAAGTTGCTTTAACAGCTTGCCATCGGTATTGTATTTATACACATGAAACCAGCCATCCTGCCGGCTTAAATAATAAAATTCGTTTGGATTGACTTTTGAAAATTCAATCGGGAAAAGCGGCTCCACATAAGTTTCTGATTTTTCTTCGAACAAAGTTTTTACTTTCTCTCCGGAAATAGCATCGTAACAATTCAACTGCATGTGGTTTTGTTCGCGGTTGAGTTCGGCCATGTAAATA
>DAOPJR010000118.1:0-2474 GCA_035399765.1 Draconibacterium sp.
AGTGCGGCACTGTCGTTAACAGCCCATCCAGCGGCAATAACACACCGGACTCCGTTGTTAATGAGTTGCGTGCCGATATTGGCCGCCAGTTTAAACCGCTGCTGGTAAAGTTCTTCCGAAACGCCGTTCGATTTTCCAAGATGACAGCAGTTTACGAATACAAATTCAGGAACCGTACTCATTTGTTTTATCTCGCGGGTAGAAAGGAATTTGTTTCTGCCAATGACCATTCCGGAACCTTTGTCGGGATCTTCATTAAATACGCCATGACCGGAAAGGTGAATGATTTTATATTCGTCGCCAAATACTTTTTCCAGGATTTGAAGATGTTGTTCGTTATAACTTTCGGTTACTTCCATTCCGGATTCGAGTAACATTTGTGCTACCTGTTTTCCTTCTTTCAGCGCCCCGCTAAGTTGTCCTGCAAATCCATCCAGATCGGGATCTGCTACTACAAGTGCGTTGTTGCGCGACACATTTTTAATTGTTCTCCTGTAATTTGTTGTTTTTAACTGGCGAATCATCCCCGAGCTAACACAAATGGGATCTGTTTCATTTAAATTCTCGTCCTGAAGTAATTCCCAGGGATAAGACGCAGTGTAGTCGTCTAGTACCCAAACGATGTTACCATGTCGTTTTAATTCATCTTTAAAGTCGTTGGGGATCAGCATCTCAAAAACAGTTTTCGCACGGACAGGATTCCAGTCGTTTTGAGTCGACATTTCTTCGATCATTGCATCCATCAGAGCCGGAGTGGTTAACAAAGGTTGCTGTTCAACCCGCGCACTTTGAGTTGAAGCGCTAAATTCCAGCTTTCTGATCGTTTTATTTTCATCCTCATCTTTTATAACTGTTAGCCGGTTCCACCAGTCCTGGGCAGCATCCTGCGGTATTCTTTTTCTGGTTCCCAACCCTTTTGTAAAGCCGTGGTTTTCTTTTTCTACACAGAAAAAATCGGGTTCTTCGCTGGCAATCCGATTGATGGTGAACAGGCTGTTCACGGCTTTATCCTCAAAAACTTCAATAAACTCAATATGTTTGACAGTAAATTTAGTTTCAGGATCCAGATCAAGCATAGCCGAATTCGCATTTCGAACACCTTGCAAAATAGCTTGAATAGATTTTTCAATTGCTAAACCCCCGTAACCACATCCTATAATCAGGGAAGAAAGTCCAATTTGAGTGCCTTCGTAATCATCAACAGAAATATTCTGATTCTTCTGAAGATTGAAGAGGTAATCGATAACTCCGGCTTCTACCGTCTGGCTAAGTTCCGAAGGAGTCAGTTTTTCAGGCCGGCCAAGCCCAATGATAATGGTACCTCTGAATCCTTTTTTATGTGTTAAAAATACGCGACTGTCTTTTATTTTGCCTGGATAATTTCCTACCTGCTTGAATTGTGAAAGCAGATAGTTCATGTTCTTATCTATCACTTTCTCAGCGTACAAAATACTGTCGTTTTCAAAATGTCCGGCCAAAACCGGGTAAGGGGCAAACGAAAGGTCGCCTGAACAAACCGAGACTTTTATTGGTGTTTCTTTTTTCCTTGTTTTAATGTGTTTGTGTGTCAGTTCGAGTAATGGATTGGCAAGTTTAACTCCCGAAAGGTCTACATCACGTTTTTCAAGCTTGATAATTGAAATGGGTTCGAAACCCGGAACTGGATCACCCCATTTAATTTTAAGCGCCCATAATATCGCTTTGTTTGTTTTCGGATTTTCGAAATATTTAAAATGATTAATATCCTTGCCTTCGTAGAAATATTCCAGTTTACTACCCGTTCTGGGAGTTCCCATCAACATCGATACCGTATCAACAACCAGATCGTTGTCGCGCCCGTAAAATAATTTACTGGCGATGATAAGCAACGCTTTCAGTTTAAAACTCACCTTTGAATTTCCGGCAATAACAGCAAGTGAGTTGTCGATTTGAACAGTTTGCACATGATTGATTCCATTGAGTACTTCAATAAACGGCGATTCAGGTCGTTGCACTTCAAGGCCGGGTAAAGTATTTGCATCATCTTTCGAATCGATCACTGCTGAAATCAGGTTTTTAAAAGCTATAAAAACCGGATTGGTAGCTGCTCCTGTTCCCAAGCCAATGAGATTAAGACCGATATTTAAATAGTGATCCAGTCTGCTGGAAGCCAATGTGGTTCCGCCGGCCGGACAGGCAATACGTACAAATTTTTCAATTTTAATCAGTTTTGTTCTGACAATCTGATCAATTTCTGAAATGGTTTTGGATAGAGACTGGGAGTATTTCTGAGGATATTTCTCCTTGAAATATTCCATTTCTTCAGTGCTGAACCCTTTAACATTTCCTACGTTGTTGCAAAAACGGGATAAAACCTCACCAACCAAACCTCCGCGTGAAGTGGTGATTAAATGCAGTGTACATTCTTCCGGTAATTGTTCCACCAGTATTCTGACGTTTTGAACCGGATTTTCAGTAAGTGTCCGGTGCTGAAA
>DAOPJR010000118.1:2574-9278 GCA_035399765.1 Draconibacterium sp.
GCAAGAATATTTACGAGTCTTACCAATGCTTTTTTAACGATTCCGCGCTCATCGGCAGGCATGGTAATTTCCGTAGGTATCTGAAATTGGCTGATTCCACGCTTATCTTCTTTTAGCGCTTCTTCCGGGAAAATCTGATCCAGGGTTTCAGGGTTGGCTAACCAAATCGTATCATCATCGAAAACAAATTCAATTAGTTCATCATCTTTTAAGGTAATGTCGAAACTTTCCATTTTTCCCCGGTCCCGACCACTGATCTGAAATGATTGTATTAAGGTTAGATTACTGTCAGCGTGTTGTTCTGTCAGGTTCTCTGTCTGCCTAACTCCCTGAATGTTAATGTTATTTATCTTCATTGTTTATATGTATTGTTTCATTAAAAACTAATGGTGAGTCCCATTCCAAACTGATCGCCCTGGTTGAAATTGGGTGCCCCTGATCCTTTCTGATAATTGAGGCTAAAGAATTTATCCATATTTTCTGATAAAAAGAACCGGATGGTTCCTTCGAGTCGGTAATATATTTCGTTGTTCAGAATATCGTACCAGGCATCGGCACTGCCCCAGAGTCCAACTTCCAGGAGACTGACCCTGATCAAAGATTTTGTGTCGATGGCAAAACTTCCTTTTAATCGGAATATTCCACTGTCTGCATTTTCAAGGCTTTCATCGGTTTGTCCACCCTCCAAATTCATACTTGTTGTATCTCTTCCAAATTTGTAACCAGCCTGCAGGAATACACCGGCTTTTGTATGCTTTAACCAATCTGGAATATTTTTCATCATGGGTGACTGGTACCACGGAACATAACCAACTTCGAAAATTCCGTTGACAATAGAAAAGGAATTGTTCGTTTCAACTCCAAAATTAACAGGTATCAAATGCATGTAGCAATTGGTGCAGGGAGTTGTAATTCCGGCCACTTCGGTTGTTTGGAAAATCATAAAAAGGCCCGATAATTTTACATCAATAGAAGAAAAGGCATCGCTTGTTCCCGATTGAACGTTAAATTGCGGTGATAGTTGGAGAAGGCTTTTATCACCATCCCATAATTTGTCTTGCCGTTGTAACAAGCTGTCGTACGACTGGATGTATTTAATTCCGAAATCAATAGCATTTTGTTTAAGCGCGGTTTTTATAGTCCCAATTGAGAGTTGTAATGGTTTTTCCTGGGCCGATAAAATGGGTGAAAATATCAGCCAAAGAAGAATAAAACAGATGCTTAGCTTTTTCATTCGTTTATAATTTTAATTCTTTAAGGAAACTCATGTAACTCGTTCCGATTAGTCGGGACTCGTTTCATTTGAGTTGATTGAAAGGTATTACAGAATCTTTTCGGCCAGGTATGCAACACTGTTATTAAACCAGTCGGAAGGCCATACTTTGTCCTCGTGACCGTTCTTTTTCATAGTCCAGCGGATGGCAGCTCTGTAAATGTATTTCGAATTGGCATTACCAAATCCATCGCTGTCACTTAATACGGTGCTGTGGATGGTGTCGTTGTTAATTTCAACACCTTCATCATTAAAATTTGCCAGATGAAATTTCATTACGGCTTTTAGTTGTTCGATGTCCATTATTTTCTGTTTTAAAAGTTTGTTTGGTTTATAAAATAGTTGAAGAGGTACGGAATAAACAGTTGCTTCTTATTTTAATAGTCTAGAATTCAGGAATATATCTTGTCGATAGAAACATAAGATATAAATGAGAGCACTTCAAATAAATTGAGTCCATGGGGAATTTTAAGATTTAATGGTTCAACTAGTACAAGTTACAGCATTTTAGTGAATTAGTCAATCCTGAAGCCATAATTTAAGACATTAAGGTATGATATTATGAATGGAATTTTTGAGAGCTTGCTCTACATTAAATAAATAACCTTTATTTATATAAGAGGAAAAACAGGCAAATCTTCTAAATTTGTGTGTCGATCAGGAAACTGTAAAAAATTGAAATTACTTTCATAAACCAACTAAGAAATGAAACGACCATGACAACAGATTTGCCACAAAGAAGAATAATTAAAATCATGGGAGTTCCATCTAATACCTTTTAAAACTTTTAATTTTAATTAGATGAAAAAGCTAATTATTGCATTTATTTTACTGTTCCCTTTTTTTGTTGATGCTCAGGATGCGGTTATTCAGAATGTTTTTGCCCGTAACTACCTGTCGTTAAACGGAAGTTGGAATTACATCATTGATCCTTTTGATAATGGTTTTTATAACTATCGTTTGCAGGAGAATCCAAACGGTTTCTTTAAAAACCGCAAAATGCAATCGAAAACCGATTTGGTGGAATATAACTTCGATACTTCGCCTTTAATGGTGATTCCGTCTGACTGGAATATGAAGAATCCGCAATTGTTTTTTTATGAAGGCAGTGTGTGGTTTAAGAAGGATTTCGATTACATGAAAAAGCCAGGGCAAAAAACTTTTGTGTATTTCGGAGCGGTGAATTACGATGCAAAAGTGTATTTGAATGGTGAAAAGATTGGGGAGCACATTGGCGGTTATACTCCCTTTAATTTCGATATCACAGACAAAGTAAAAGACGGGAATAATTTTCTGATTGTATTGGTAAACAACGAAAGACATCCGGAAGCGGTTCCCACTGTTAATGCCGACTGGTGGAATTACGGAGGAATTACCCGCGAAGTAATGATTGTAACCGAACCTGAAGTTTTTATCGACGATTACCTCATTCAGCTTGAAAAAGGGAAATATGATCATATTACAGGAACCATTCAGCTTAACAGCAAAGTGCCGGGAAAAGTAATTGATGTAAAAATTCCTGAATTAAAGGTTAGCGAGGTATTTGTGACCGATAATCAGGGACAAGCACAAATTTCCATTCATGCGAAACCCGAATTATGGAGTCCTGAAAATCCGAAATTATACGACGTTGTATTGGTAAGTGATGGAGAAGAAATTAAAGATCAAATCGGATTCCGTCAAATCGAGACTAATGGGAAGAAAATTCTCTTAAATGATAAGGAAGTGTTTTTCAGGGGAATCTCTATTCACGAAGAAGCACCTTTCCGGCAGGGACGTGCCTGGTCGCCCGAAGATGCCAAAACATTGCTTGGTTGGGCAAAAGAGCTGGGCTGCAATTTTGTTCGGCTGGCACATTATCCTCACAACGAACACATGGTTCGTGAAGCCGAAAAAATGGGAATTATGGTGTGGAGTGAAATCCCTGTTTACTGGACAATTCACTGGGAAAATCCGGATACTTATGCCAATGCGCAACAACAACTCAACGACATGATGAACCGTGATAAGAATCGTTGTGCAGTAACCGTTTGGTCGATCGCCAACGAAACTCCTCACAGCGATGCACGTGATGTTTTCCTGGGAAATCTGGCCAAATACGCACGGGCTAAAGACAATACACGCTTAATCAGTATGGCGATGGAAGTGAGTGGCGAAGGAAAAGACCTGAGTAAAGTACACGATAATATGAATCCGTATGTCGATATCATTAGCTTTAACAGTTATCTGGGGTGGTATGGAGGTTCAATAGAAGACATTAAAAATCGGAAATGGGAGATTCCTTACGACAAGCCATTTTTTGTAAGTGAATTTGGCGCAGGTGCTTTACAAGGGAAACACAGCGATGGTTCGGAAATCTGGTCGGAAGAATACCAGGCTCGCATCTATAAGGAAACGGTTGCCATGTTCGATAAAGTAGAAGGTTTCTCAGGGACCAGCCCCTGGATTTTAGTCGATTTTTATTCGCCACGCCGTCAGTTAAATGGCATCCAGGATTTCTTTAACCGGAAAGGATTGATTTCAAATAATGGAGTGAAAAAACAGGCGTTTTTTGTACTACAGGATTATTATAAAAAGAAAGAGGCTGAATACAAGTAGGACGTGTTTCTTAAACCAATAAATATAATGAAACCAATAACCGCATTAGTTAAAATTGTTTTACTGCTTCTGTTTTCTGCCATTATTTCGTGTAATACAGAAAATGAAGTACCACAAAATAGTCAAACCTTTTATCCCATAACAGGCGTTCCATTTAATAAAGTAGCGATAAACGATCAGTTTTGGCTGCCTAAAATTGAGACAAATCGTACCAAGACCATACCCGCTGCTTTTCAGAAATGTGAAGAAATGGGGCGTCTGGATAATTTTTTGATTGCAGGAGGTAAAATGGACGGCCCGGTGAAAGGCGAAATGCCCTTCGACGATACAGACGTGTATAAAACCATTGAAGGGGCAGCCTATTCACTGACTACTTTTCCTGATCCAAAACTGGATGCCTACCTTGACTCGCTTATTGGGATAATTGCGATAGGACAGGAGAAGGACGGTTATTTAACTACGTGGAAAACCATTGACCCGACACATTCACCTGCTCCAACTTGGTGCCCTCCGGGAGAACGTTGGGAAGGTCTTTCCTTTAGTCACGAATTATACAATTCCGGGCATCTTTTTGAAGCGGCTGCTGCACATTACCAGGCTACGGGAAAAACTAATTTCCTCAATATTGCACTTAAAAATGCTGATTTACTGGTAAAAGTTTTTGGAAACCAAGAAAACACAAAAGTGCCAGGACACCAGATTGTGGAAACTGGACTAATAAAATTATATCTGATTACTCACAAAGATGACTATCTGAAACTGGCACGTCACTTCCTGGATACTCGTGGTGATAGTACAAAACGTGAACTTTGGGGGCCATATAACCAGGATCATATTCCGGTGGTAGATCAGGATGAAGCAGTTGGTCATGCTGTGCGAGCCCTTTACATGTATTCCGGAATGACTGATATTGCGGCTTTAGACAATGATGAGGCATACAAAAATGCTGTAAATCGTCTTTGGGAAAATGTGGTGTATAAAAAAATGTACCTCACCGGCGGATTGGGCGCTTTGCACGATGGAGAAGCTTTCGGTGCAAATTATGAATTGCCCAATACAACAGCATATAGTGAAACCTGCGCTGGCATTGCCAATGTTTTCTGGAATTATCGCATGTTTCTTTTACACGGAGAATCGAAATACATTGATGTTCTGGAACGAAGTTTATACAACAATGTACTGGCAGGGGTTTCGATGGACGGAACCAATTTCTTTTATCCAAATCCATTGCAATGCGATATGAGCTACCATTTTAATCAAGGCAGAACCTTAACCCGGCAACCCTGGTTCGATTGTTCGTGTTGCCCTACCAACCTGGCTCGTTTAATGCCTTCGGTGGCTGGTTATATTTACGCTCAGAATGGCAACGATTTGTATGTGAATTTGTATGTTCAGAGTTCAACCAGTGTTCGTTTACTGAATTCGGACTTATATATTCAGCAAAAAACAAACTATCCCTGGGATGGAAAAGTGCAAATTCAGGTTCAACCTGAAAAAGAAAATGAGTTCACATTAAGATTACGGATTCCAGGATGGGCTCAAAATCATCCGGTTCCGGGAGATTTGTACTCGTATGATAATACAGGTGATGCAAAAGCGGAAATAACAATCAATGGTGAAGCAGTTGATTTTGATACCGAGAATGGATATGCAGTATTAACCCGCAAATGGAAAAAGGGAGATGAAATTATTCTGAATCTACCGATGGAAGTGAAGATAGTAAAAGCAAATGAACAGGTAGAAGACGACCGTGGAAAAATGGCTGTTGAACGCGGTCCGCTGGTTTATTGCCTCGAAGAAAAGGATAATCCTGAAATTGATCAGGTTGAAATCTCGAAGAATACCCGTTTTACTATTCGGTTTGATGATGAATTGTTGAATGGAGTGGAAGTGATTAATGCTTCAGGAGAAACTCAAAACGAACAGTTTACAGCTATTCCATACTATATTTGGAACAACCGTGGTGCAAACAAAATGAAGGTATGGCTACCATCTGTCAATTAATAAAAAATCAAATCCAAATGATCATGAAATCTATTTTTATTTCATTCTTTTTTGTTATTGTTTATCTGTCAACCTGCGCACAGGAGAGTGCCTGGAAAGGTCCGGAAGTGAACCAGGTAAACCGCTTACCCATGCACAGCAGTTACTTTGCCTTTGCCTCGCAAACAGAAGCCGAAAATGGCTGTATGGAACAATCTCAAAATTATTTGAGCCTGAATGGCAACTGGAATTTTAATTGGGTGGAACACGCCTGGCAGCGCCCAACGGATTTTTATGAGCTTGGTTACAACGACCAGGGTTGGGCAGAAATGCCGGTTCCGGGTTTGTGGGAACTGAATGGTTTTGGCGATCCGGTTTATGTGAATATCGGTTATGCGTGGCGCAATCAGTACAAAAACAATCCTCCGTTGGCGCCCGAAGAAAATAACCATGTGGGAAGTTATCGCCGCGAGATCGTTATTCCTGAAGATTGGGATGGCAAAAAGATCTTTGCTCATTTTGGATCGGTAACGTCCAATATCTCGTTGTATGTAAACGGACAGTTTGTGGGATACAGCGAAGACAGTAAACTCGAAGCAGAATTTGATTTGACCAAATATCTGAAGCCCGGTAAAAACTTATTAGCTTTCCAGGTATTTCGCTGGTGCGATGGTACTTATCTCGAAGACCAGGATTTCTGGCGTTTCTCAGGTGTTGGCCGCGACTGCTACTTGTACACCAGGAACGACAGCTATGTTCAGGATATTAAAATAACTCCTGATTTGGTTGATGACTATACAAACGGAGTATTAAATATATCGCTTGATTTGGTTGGAAAAGGAAGTGTTGA